>CAMLSF010000012.1 GCA_946482615.1 uncultured Chromatiaceae bacterium
ATTGGTTGCGGGAGCCGGATTTGAACCGACGACCTTCGGGTTATGAGCCCGACGAGCTACCAGGCTGCTCCATCCCGCGTCCGTGTTTGCGGGGCGCATAGTAGAGCTTTTGCCATAGCAGTGCAAGGCTTAATTCCAGTAAATCTGAAAGAAACTGACTGACTGCGCAATTATTAAACGCATAGTGCATTAAGCGTACGATCTGGCTGAGTCTCTGGCCGGGCAAGACGCAAATCTTTGTTTTTTGAGCTGAAAACATCCCAATGCTTTCGAAAGCGCTTCTGTTATAATGTGCGCCATTTTATTGCAGGGCAGATCATATGTTGGAATTCTGGGCCTTAACATCCAAAGGTGTTGAAGAGCTGTTGGCGGATGAAATCCGTCGTTATCAAGGCGAAGTGATTAAATTAGGCATGGGCGTGGTGCGCTTTAAGGCTGAACTTAAAGATGCGTATCAGCTGTGTTTATGGTCGCGTCTGGCAACCCGTATTTTGCGCCTGGAACAATCCATCGAAATTGATGCCAACTCAGATCTGTATCAGGTGGCCATGCGCATTAACTGGCCTTCGTTAATGCGGATGGAGCAAAGCTTTGCGGTTGAGTGTGTCGGTAAACACCCCACCATAGACAATACCCAGTTTGGTGGTATGCGGGTAAAAGACGCTATAGTGGATCAGTTCCGCGAGCGGTACGACGCCCGTCCTAATGTGGATCGTATTGATCCGGACGTACGTTTTCAGGTGCGTTTAGAGCGCCAGCATTTTCATTTCTTCCAGGATTTCTCAGGCCCGTCCTTGCATCAGCGTGGTTATCGCAAAGAGCAGGGCGAAGCACCGTTAAAAGAACATTTGGCTGCGGCTTTATTAATTCGCTCGGGCTGGAAGGCGGATCAGCCTTTGTATGACCCCTTTTGTGGTAGCGGTACTTTATTAATAGAAGCTGCGCTGATGGCGCGGCAGTTAGCACCTGGTTTAAAGCGTGAAAAGTTTGCCTTTGAAAGCTGGGGCGACCACCAGCCAGAACTCTGGCAACAATTACGTGCTGAAGCCTTAGGCGCACGCAAGGCGATAGCCGAAGGTGTCAGTTTTGTCGGTAGTGATACCGATGAGCGCACCTTACAAAAAGCCCGTCAAAATGCGGCCCGTGCTGGTGTGGCTGACTATATTGAATTTATCTGTCAGGATGCGACCCAAATTCAGTCTGCTGTCTGTGCCGGTAAAGGCGTGATTATTACCAACCCGCCCTACGGTGAGCGGTTAGGCGATTTGCCACAACTTATCCCTGTGTATGCTGAATTCTCGTTAGGCCTGAAAAAACACTATCAGGGCTGGCGTTTAGCCATTATTACCTCAAGCCCGGATTTATTACGGGCACTGAAGTTATCCAAAGCCAAAAGCTACAAGTTCACCAACGGCCCGCTGGATTGTGAATTTACCTTGTTTGATTTGACCGAACAGCAAGTGCAGGTCAATGCCAATAGTCAAACTGCGGCCTTGTTTTATAGTGAAAGCGAGTCTTTTGGTAATCGGCTGAAGAAAAACGTCAAGCAGCTGGAAAAGTGGGCCAAACGCGAAAACATCAGTTGTTACCGGATGTACGACGCGGATATTCCGGAATACAACGTGGCGGTTGACTGGTATGACGGCGAAGTGGTGATCCATGAATACGCCGCACCAGCTAACGTTGATGAACAGATAGCGCAAAAACGTTTGTTTGACGTGGTGAATCTGGTGCCTAAGGTGCTTGGCATTAGCAGCGACAAGCTGGTGCTAAAGGTCCGTGAAAAACAAAAAGGCAAAGAGCAGTACCAGGCACTGGCCAAAGCCGGGCAATACAAAGAAGTGACTGAATACGGCGCTAAGTTTTTAGTCAACCTGCGGGATTACTTAGATACCGGCTTGTTTTTAGACCACCGCGTCACCCGTTTGGCGATTCAGCAACAAGCCAAAGGCAAAAGAGTACTGAATTTATTTGCCTACACAGGCACGGCTTCGGTGCATGCCGCTTTAGGTGGCGCTTTGTCTGTCACTACTGTGGATATGTCCAATACCTATCTGGACTGGGCCAAACGCAACTTTTTGATCAATGGTCTGGAAGGCAAGGCCTATCAGTTTGTGCAGGATAACTGTCTGGATTGGCTCAAAGGCTGTAAAAACCAGTTTGATTTAATTTTTGTGGACCCGCCAACGTTTTCCAACTCAAAACGGATGGAAGATACCTGGGATGTGCAGCGCGATCATGTCAAGTTGCTGACCATGGTGGGGCGTTGTCTGGCACCCAATGGCAAAGTGATTTTCTCCAACAATAAAAGACGTTTTAAGCTGGACAAAGCGGCGTTGGAAGAAGCTGGGTGGACTATCAAAGATATTTCGGCTCAGTCTTTGCCGGAAGATTTTAAACGTAACCCGCATATTCACGTCTGTTTTGAGCTAGTCAAACGGGTTGAAGCATGAAGTTAAAGCTTTACAGCACCTGGGGTTGTCATTTATGTGAGCAGGCCGAGCAACTTCTGTTGCAGGCCGGTGTAGCAGGTGCTGTGGACATTATCGATATAGTGGACGATCCGGCCGCTTTTGAGCGTTATCGCGTCCATATTCCAGTGTTAAAAGTGAATGAACAGGAACTGTTCTGGCCTTTTGACCTTGCACAGATACAACAACTGCTTGCGCAGTCTGCAGGATAATACAGAGTGGAATTATTACGTTTTCAGCAAGCCAGTCTGGCTTTTGGTACCCATCCGATTTTAGACAAAGTGGATTTCAGTTTATTTGCCGGCGAGCGGGTCTGTTTGGTTGGTCGTAACGGCGCTGGTAAATCGTCTTTTCTAAAAATCCTGACCGGTCATCAAAACCTGGATGATGGCCAGGTAGTACGACAGAACAATTTAGTCATCAGCCGCTTAGAGCAAGACCCGCCAGCCCGGGTGGATATTAAAGTGGCGGATTTTATCCGTGAAGGCGCCGGCGATTTAGCCGAAAAGCTGCAGCGTTTTTATCAGTTGGCCGATCATTTTTCTGATGCGACTGAAGCCGAACAACGTGAGTTTGGTGCTCTGCAGGCTGAACTCGATACCCGTCAGGGCTGGCAGTTAGAAAGCCGGATTGAAGAGCTGTGCCTGCAGTTTGAAATGGATCCGAATACCACACTGGCTTCATTATCCGGCGGTTGGTTACGTAAAGCGGCGTTAGCCAAAGCTTTGGTGTCGCAGCCGAATGTGCTGCTCTTGGACGAACCGACCAACCACTTAGATGTGGCCGCTATTCAATGGCTGGAGCAGTTTTTTCTGAACTTCAAAGGCGCCATTATTTTTATCTCGCACGACAGGGCTTTTATCCGCGCTTTGGCCAGCCGTATTATCGATTTAGACCGTGGCGAACTCACTTCGCACCCTGGTAATTACGCTGAGTATCTGGAGCGTAAACAAAAGATGCTCGAAACCGAGCAGCAGCACAATGCACTTTTTGATAAAAAGCTGGCGGAAGAAGAAGTCTGGATCCGTCAGGGCATTAAAGCCCGCCGTACCCGCAACGAAGGCCGGGTTCGGGCGTTAAAAGCACTGCGTAATGAACGCGCAGCCCGTGTCGAACAAATGGGCAAAGTAGAATTTGCTATTGAGCAATCGCAAAAATCCGGCAAGCTGGTGTTTGAAGCAAAAGGGGTTAATGTCAGCTTCAAAGGCGAAGCTGTGTTAAAAGACCTGAACGTCTTGGTGATGCGTGGCGATCGTATAGCTTTGGTTGGTCCTAATGGGGTAGGTAAATCCACTTTAATCAAAACCTTACTCGGCGAATACAAGCCAGACAGCGGTGAAATTAAACGGGGCACTAACCTGGAAGTGGCTTATTTTGACCAGCACCGTATTCAGTTGGATTTAGATGCCACTGTGCAGGATAACGTGGCGGATGGGAAACAGGAAATCACCCAAAATGGCCAGACCCGCCATGTGTTGAGTTACCTGCAGGACTTTTTATTCGCACCAGCCCGGGCCAGAACTCCGGTGCGGGCTTTATCGGGCGGCGAGAAAAACCGCTTATTACTGGCCCGTTTGTTTGCCAAACCCAGTAATTTATTGATCCTCGACGAACCGACCAACGATCTGGATGTGGAAACTCTTGAACTACTTGAGGATATTCTGCAGCAGTATCAGGGCACTGTGCTTTTGGTCAGCCACGACCGGGAATTTGTTAATAATACAGTTACCAGTTCACTGTATTTTGCCGGTCAGGGCAAGGTGGTCGACATTGCAGGAGACTACGAAGACGTGGTCGCTTATCAAAAACGGCAGCAGAACCATGTAAAAGCTGTTGAAACAGTGCAAAAAAGTGTAAAACCTGTCGAAGAAAAGCCAGTTGAGCTTTCATCCGGCAGCAGTAAGAAGTTATCATACAAAGAGAAACGTGAACTGGAACTATTGCCCGCTTTAATCGAGACACTTGATGCAGAATTAAGTGCCTTGCAGCAGCAAGTGAATGATCCACAGTTTTTCCGGCAAAGTGCCGAGAGCACCCAAAAAACGTTGAACCTATTGCATGAGACCGAGTCGAAGCTCGCGCACGCTTATGAGCGTTGGGAACAATTAGAAGCATTAAATCAGCAGTAACAGGGGACCTGAATGAGATTATCGCCCGTAGTATTAGCCTTATTACCCGGCCTGGCCGCCAGTTCAGCCTATGCCGCTGTTTATCAGGTTCAGGAGTTGCCGGAAGTCAGCACTGTTCAATCTCAGTTTGGTGCGGCTATTAATGACAATGGTGATGTGGTAGGTAACGGCAGTTTTATCTATAACTTTCCGGTTGATGTCAGTCGATTAGATTTTGAAGATGCCAGTTTGATAGCATTGTTAACTGCTGAAGAAATTGAACAGGTCAAATTAGGCAATGTCACTGCTTCATCTTTGACGAAACTGTTAGGCTACTTACGAAATGCCAATAACAGCGGTGATTATACAGTCCAGCGTTATGTCGATGTTCTTGCATTAAACTTAATGACAGGTGCACAGGTTAAGATCCGGGAGCAGGCTGCTGTTCCGACGAACAGAGAATACCTTTACGATATCAACAGTAGCGGCAATGCTATTGCGTTAGCAACAGCACCTTTTACTCTGCAAAGCTTTACTCCGGCAGCAACAGAATCAAATCCATCACCTGCAACTGTGCAGCTGTGGGTGCCTGATTTGGGCTACATCAAGTCTTATATTGTGAATGGCACCAGCGTCACTCCTTTACCTATTCCATTTGAAGAACTCGGTGGCGGATTTTCTAATGCAATAAAAATCAGCGAATCAAATTATATCGCGGGTTCTGGTAGTGTTGGCATGGACGAAACGACTAAAGAGTCGATAGAAGCCGCCTGTAAAGGTGAAACAGCTCCGGTGAACATTTGTTACAGCAGCGCTGCGTCTTCTGCTTATTATGAAAGGGCGTTGGTGTGGAAATTGAATGAATCTGGACAAATTTCTGCGCCTGTTGAGTACGGCTTTTTAGGTCCGGTTATAGAAGGCTCCAGTTTGTCCGGTTATATGAGTCGTGCCTTATCTGTTAATGATGACGGCATAGCTGTTGGTTATTCTACCTACACAGATGCAGAGCGTCGGGTGAGCCCAACACATGCAACAGTATTTGATGAAGGCGAAGTGTCGGCTATTGTCAATCCGCTTGACTGGGATTTCAGTTCGGCAAGCGATATCAATAACCAGAATATTGTTGTTGGCAGCGCGAATAAATATATTAATGGCATACAGCGTAATCGGATGTTTATCTTCGATTACAATACAAAAACAGTGACTTACCCTAATGGTTTTTTCAGTAGCTCAGGCACTTTGCCCTATGCAATTAACGAAAACAACATGGTTGTAGGTGCAGCAGAGATGATTCCTGAAGACGGTACGACACGCCGCCAGGTTGCATTTTTATACAATATGCAAGACGAAAGTTTTGTTGATTTGAATACTTTGTTGCCTTGTGGTGCGGACTTTAATCTGGTCGAAGCAAAAGACATCAATAACAACAATGAAATTATCGCCAATGCTATTTTTTCCGTTGAACAACGTGACAGTAAAGGCGAGGTAGTAAAAGATAGTGCTGGCAATCCGGTACTTGAAAACGTGACCCGTCCGGTGAAATTAACTCCTGTGCCTAACGGCACTATTGAAGACTGTAATGTAACAGAAGATATTACGTATGAACGCAAAGGCGGTTCTTCAGGTTGGTTAGGTATGTTGCTGTTACCTCTTGTCATGTTAAGACGACGGGCTAAGTAACTACATCTCTACATTCAAAACCTGCTTCGGCAGGTTTTTTTTGGCTTAGCTGTCGATGAGGTGGCACCACAAGCTGGTGCTTTGCACTGAGTTACGCGGCACCGATTGCTGCCTGCTTAGAAAAAATTCAAAAATAATAAATTATTTTGTCATCAAATCTTAAATAACTTCAGTTTCTTACTTAATGTCAATAGGCACAGCGGAAGTTTCTTTGTGGAACCTTTTGAGCAACTCAACTATCTATTAAAGTGCAACGCAAGTTGCTTGTTATTTATCAGATCGAGGAAGATTGCCTTATGAAAAGACAGAAAAGAGATCGTTTAGAACGTGCTCACGCTCAAGGTTATCGCGCCGCTGTCACAGGTCGCTCAAAAGAGATTTGTCCTTATCAGAATTTAGACACCAGATCGCAATGGCTCGGAGGGTACCGGGAGGCGATGGAAGACAAAGGGATTGGCCTGTTTGCCCGGGGTCAATAATTCACGAATTCAGATAACAAGGCCCCGATAACCGGGGCCTTGTGCGTTTTAAGTGCTTAACAGTTTTATCTATACCCAAAGTAATTGGAGTTGCAGCAAGGCGACAAGAGCGTGAGACCCCAGGAGCATAGTAGTCCTATGTGACTGGGGCGATGCCCGCAGTCAACAAAGCTGCGGCTTCAAGTACGAAGGGTATACTAGAAGCGGGCTTTAAGGCCTAGCGTAAAAGAGCGTCCTGGCAGAGGCGCATCTTCTTTGATAAAGGAGCTGTGCACAAAACCTAATTCGTCCGTCAGGTTATTGGCTTTGGCAAAAGCCGTCAGGTCCAGATCATTCAGGTTAAAGTAATAACTAAAACCTAAATCAAGGATCTGATAAGAGCCGGTAGTGCTCTCGCCAGCAGCAACCCGGTTTTGCTTCATATAGTGAGTCCAGTCGATCGTAGCTGACCAGTCTTGTGCGGAATAGCTGTAACCAGTACCTAACTTAACAGGCGGGATACGGGGTAAATCGCCACCGTTATCCAGTTTGGCTCTTACTGAATCGATAAAAAACTCCAGCTCCTGCTCTGGGGTTAGCTGGTAGGCCATAGTAAATTCAGCGCCGTATAAAGTGGCATCCTGCTGCTGGTAATGAAAAATGGAGAATTCTTCACCTTCATGTGCATGATCATGTTCTTCTTCATGATCTTCTTCCTCATGAGCTTCCAGATCGGCCATGGTTAAGCCAGAATCCTTCATATACAGATAGTTATGCACCTTGTTGTAAAACAGGTTATAGGTGAAGGTGAAGTCTCCTTCAAACTTACGCAAAGTCAGGTCTATGTTGTTCGCGACTTCTTTTTTGAAATCGGCTTCCGATTGCGTGATTTCTCCGTCGGCATCCAAAGCGTAAGCCAGGCCCAGCTCATAGGTCTGGGTGGCAATATGAGCGCCGTTGGAATACAGCTCTGCAGCACTGGGAGCACGTTCAGATCGACTGACTGACAAGGCCCAGTTGTAACCAGGCTGGAAGTTCCAGACCAGGCCCGCAGAAACACTGGCTGCGGTAAAGTCATTTTTCACGTTTTCAGATGAATGTTCTTCTGCTTCGTCTTCATCATGGTGATGTTCAAATTCAATGCCTGAAGCTTTGTAGTCGACCTGTTCAATACGGGCACCTAATTGCGCCGTGAAGTCACCAAAACTGCGCTCTTCCAGTACAAATAAAGCGTGTGAATCTGTTTTAGTGTCAGGTGTAAAGGCTTCTTCACCTATGGCTTTGTAATCGCTGTTTTGCAGGTGGTAACCAATAACGCCATGCCAACCGGCAAAAGTTTCGTGTTCAGCGGTGAAACGACTTTCAAAACTGTCGTTCTTGAAGGTAGTACCAATAGCTCCGTCTTCAATTTCATGATGTTGATAGCGGGTCAGGGCACTGCTAAAAGATAAAGTCTCGATACCGGCCAAAGGTTTATAAAGCTCACCCGCTAAGCCGTATCTGTCCTGTTTTACTCTGGCGAATACGCCGGCTTCCTGATGGTCTTCTTCCTCTTCATGCTCCTCACCTTCGTGTTCTTCATGATGATGGTGGTGGCCTGGAATGCCATATTCACTGTCAATATGACCTACAGAGAAGCCCAACAAACCTTTGTCGGTGATCCAGCTTAAGCCACCGTTGACGGCCGAGTTATCCAGCCAGGAGTTGGCCAGTTGATCAGCACTTTCGCCTTCGTCATTGGTAAAGTCGGGAACATCGTAATTGTCTGTTTTGCGTTTAAAACCATCAAAATGCCAGGCCATTTGTTCCTGACCGCCGTCGTGCGCTAAAGCTGCTGTTTTTTCATCTGCGCCAGAACTGTAGCGGGTTTCAATTTGAGTGCTGGCAGGCCGCAGCTGACGCGGTAATCTGTTATCTACCACATTCACTACACCACCTACAGCGCCGCTGCCGTATAACAAGGTAGAAGGGCCACGCAGTACTTCAATTTGTTCTGTTGTGATCGCATCTGCACTGATGGCGTGATCAGGGCCAATACGGGAAACGTCAGCGGAATCCAGACCATTGCTTAAAATGCGGACTCTTGGGCCGTCCAGACCTCGTAGAATTGGACTGGCGGCTACAGGGCCATAATAGTTGCTATGCACACCGGGCATCGACTTTAAAGTTTCGCCTATAGTAGGTTCTGTTTTACGGCTGAGTTCTTCGCCTGATAACACAGACACAGGATTGGCCATTTCCAGATCATAGTGGTGCAGGCCTGATGCGGCAACGACAATACGTTCTAATCCACCAGCCTCTAACTGAACTTTGAGCTCATTACTGTCAGTAGTGGCCAGTTTAATAAACTGATCGCCATAACCTTTGGCTGAGATATGCAGTTCAGCATCCGCAGGAGCCTGAATACTAAAACGGCCGTTCTTATCTGCATAGACATACTGCTGACGACCATGGACATGTATCCTGGCCTGTTCAATGGCTTTGCCATTGTTATCCAGTACAAGGCCATTAATAGTGGTGATTTGTGCCTGGACTTGAGTGGAGAAGACTGAAGCGACCAGCACAGCCAGTGGAGAAAGTTGAAAAAGAGAAGGGCGCATCGGAAAACCTTTTTACTGTGAGTTAATCTGTGTGATGTTATAACATTTTTGCGAATTAATGATCCGGACGCAAGTACTTTTGTGATGAAGTAACATTTTTTCGAGATTTCACTTCGTAACATTGTTGCCTCATGTTTTAATATCAATTCAATAATCTACGAAGAATCAAAAGGATAAGGCATGGAGTTCTGGCCTGAGTTTATCTTAATCGCATCTGTTCATTTGGTGGCTGTTGCAAGCCCGGGCCCGGATTTCGCCATCGTATTACGTTACGCGGTGCGTTATGGACGCAATGTCGCTCTGGCTGCCAGTATTGGCATAGGCATGGCTATTTTTCTGCATGTCTGTTACTCGCTGCTTGGCTTAGGCTTGCTGATAAAAACCACGCCCTGGTTATTTACTTTATTTAGTGTACTGTCTGCAGGCTATCTTGCTTACATAGGAATGCAGGCTATCCGTAGTGGTGCTCCCGTCGATACAACCTCAGAAGTAGCCGCAGAGCCAGTGACAGAGAGCCCATCACTGCTCAAAGCTTTTTCCTCAGGTTTTGTTACTAATGGTTTAAACCCCAAAGCCACGTTGTTTTTTCTATCACTTTTTGCTGTCATTATTTCGCCAGTTACACCATTTTCGTACAAAGTGATCTACGGCATTTATATGGCGTGCGCTACAGCAGCCTGGTTTGCATTTTTATCTGTGGTACTAACCCGCGAAAAAGTAAGAGCTTTTTTACTTCTGAAAGGCTATTGGTTTGACAGATTGATGGGCGCTGTACTACTGGCACTGGCTATGCATCTGATTTACGGTGCAATTCAATCTCAGCTACACTAAAAGAGGTTGTTGCCGATACCAATGAGGTGTCAGTATGCAAGTTGTCAGTAAAGTGATTCGGCTGGATCTGAATTATGCATCAGAGGTCAGCCATGTATACCAAAAACGCACCTGTTATATAGCGCCCTATAAAACAGAGCTGGCGGAGCATTTTGCCCGCCGTTTGCTGGCTTACCTGTCCTTTTTTGAAGCATCCCCTCAACTGGCAAAAACTGAAGGGGCTGGCAAGACGCCGGACCTTTATGTCAGTGATGCGGCTGACCATATGAAACTCTGGTGTAATGTCGATTTACTCAGTGAAAAACATATGCAACGCGCCAGTCATCAGGCCGATCAGGTCGTGCTATTTTTGGATGAAACGGATCAGAAAAAAATAAAAAGCCAATACAAACAACATTTCAGCAATGTGCAGTTTCATACCTTGTCGCATCAACAGCTGCTGGATTTTTGCAGCATGCTCAAAGGCCATATGCAGCTGGATCTGTGGCGGGAAGATGACAAGTTATTGATCACAGATGGTGAGCAGACTTTTGAGCTGGCACTGGTCCGTCAGCCTGAGCTGTGGCATTAAGCCTGCCGTAACTTGTTATTTCATTTTCTGTAGCTATAATGGCGGCCCGTATTTTTGCCCCGGATTTACGATCCGGCTTTGCAGAAGGTGATTAAATAAATGTACGTTGTTGCTGCTTTATATAAATTCGTTGCTTTACCTGATTATGTCGCTTTGCGCGATAACCTCTATCAACACCTTGTGCTGAATAAAGTCAAAGGCACCTTATTGCTGGCCGAAGAAGGCATTAACGGCACTATTTGTGGCCCGCGTGAAGGCATTGATGCGATGCTGCGCTGGTTTGCAGCGGATAGTCGTTTTGATGGCATGTCCTATAAAGAATCTTTTGCGGATGAGCAGGCGTTTTACCGCACTAAGGTCAAGCTGAAAAAAGAAATCGTCACTATGGGAGTGGAGGGGATCAACCCCGCTCATATAGTCGGCACTTATGTCAAAGGTGAAGCCTGGAATCAACTGATTTCGGATCCGGACACCATAGTCATAGACACCCGCAACGACTACGAAGTGGCGATAGGCACCTTTAAAAATGCCATCAATCCAAACACCACCAGCTTCCGTGAGTTTCCAGAGTGGGCAGAGCAGAATCTGGACAAAACGAAACATAAAAAAGTGGCTATGTTTTGTACCGGCGGTATTCGCTGCGAAAAATCCACAGCCTTTTTGAAAGAGCAGGGTTTTGAAGAGGTGTATCACCTCGATGGCGGTATTCTGAAATACCTGGAAGAAGTGCCTGAGCCTGAAAGTTTATGGCAGGGTGAGTGCTTCGTGTTTGATCAGCGTGTTGCCGTCAAACACGGTTTAGAGCAAGGCAGTTACGATCAATGTTACGCTTGTCGTATGCCGTTGTCGCAGGACGAAATGAAGTCACCGCTTTATGTTCAAGGGTTAAGCTGCCCTCATTGTCACGATAAAATAACTGACGAACAAAAAGCTTCTTTTGCTGAACGTCAAAAACAAATCGCCCTGGCCAAACAGCGGGGTGAGCAGCATATCCGTGACGGGAAAGTTGAGTTCTAAACTTTGCTATAGTTAAAAAGAGCCTTAATGGCTCTTTTTTTATACCCGTCGTTTAGGCTTTACTGGATTATTTTTCTATTAAATAGAACAAAATATGCTTATTTTTGTTATTTTAAACCATCTTCTGGAAAGATAAGCTGTTTCTATTAAGAGGGTGAATTATGGCAACAGAAAACAAAGGGTATGGCTGGACCAGCATCCTGCTGCATTGGCTGGTGGCGGTGATCGTCATAGGGCTTTTTGCGTCCGGCTTTTGGATGGTGGATTTGAGCTACTACAGCAGCTGGTATAAAACAGCTCCTTTTTGGCATAAAAGTGTAGGGGTCTTGTTGCTGCTGCTCATGGGCTACAGATTGCTTTGGCGTGTTTTAAATGGAACTGCGGCGCCTTTGGCCAGTCACAGTAAAGCTGTACAGCGCGCCAGTCATTTGACCCATCTGACCTTGTATGGACTTATATTTTTGATTATTTGCAGTGGTTACCTGATTTCCACAGCGGATGGCCGGCCTATAGAAGTATTTGGTTTGTTTGATTTACCTTCAGCAGGTGAATTATTCGCGGAGCAGGCGGATAAGGCCGGTTTAGTACATAAATTTGCGGCTTATGCTCTGATTGCCTTGGCAGTGGTACATGCAGCAGCCGCACTGAAACACCATTTTTTTGATAAAGACGATACGTTAAAACGTATGCTTAAACCTTAATGTGAAAGGAGATTGGAATGAAGAAATTATTAGTAGCCAGCCTGATGGCGTCTATGTTAGCAGCGCCAGCTTTACAAGCTGCTGAGTATGAAATTGATACTCAAGGCGCTCACGCTTTTGTTCAATTTAAAATCAGCCACTTAGGCTACAGCTGGTTATACGGCCGTTTTAATACTTTTAAAGGCAACTTCAGTTATGATGCGGCCAAGTTAGCGGACTCTAAAATCCAGTTAGAAATCGATACTAAAAGTGTCGACTCTAACCATGCAGAGCGCGACAAGCACTTACGCAGCCCGGATTTCCTGAACGTAGATAAAAACAGCAAAGCTACTTTTGTCAGCACCAAGATAGTACCAAAAGCCGGTGCTGATTTTGATGTGGTAGGTAACTTCACGTTAAACGGCGTGACCAAAGAAATCGTGATCAAAGCCACTAAACTGGGTGAAGGTTCAGATCCATGGGGCGGCTACCGTGCAGGTTTTGCTGGCACTACCAGCATCAACCTGGAAGATTTCGCCATTAAAAACATCCTTGGCCCAGCCTCTGCCACTGTGCACCTGGATCTGAGCGTGGAAGGTATTAAGAAGTCTTAAGTTAAATCAGATTTCTGATAAAAAATTGCCCTGATGTATCTTCAGGATACTCAGGGCAATTCTATTTCTATATCTGTGATGGGAATACTGCAGCAAGGCAGGATCTCACCTTTGCGGACAAAGGCTAAAGGTTCATTGATATAACTGACTGTACCAGAGAGCAATTTACAACGGCACGCCCCACAATACCCCTCACGGCATTGATAGTTGACTTGCTGTTGCTGTGCTTCCAGGGCATCAAGCAGGGTGCGTTGCTCAGGCCCGAATTCCAGACTGAGCACGTCTTTCACCACTACTTTTACCATTTGAGCTGTCGTAGATCAGAGATCAAAATCACCGAAATCAGCGCCATCCATTTCATTGTCGATTTGACCCACTAAATAAGAGCTGATTTCAGATTCCTGTGGCGCCACCTGCACATTGTCAGACACCAGCCAGGCATTGATCCATGGAATAGGGTTCTGTGTGGTGCTGAAAATAGGCTTCAAACCCACAGCCTGCATTCTGTTGTTGGTGATGTATTCAACGTACTGGCATAAAATATCTTTGTTTAAACCAATCATGGAACCATCTTTAAACAAGAACTCTGCCCAGTCTTTTTCCTGCTCGGCTGCTTTACGGAAAATGGCATAGGCATCTTCTTCACATTCTTTGGCTATCTCCGCCATTTCCGGATCGTCTTCACCAGCGGCCATAATATTCAGCATATGCTGAGTACCGGTTAAATGCAGCGCTTCATCGCGGGCGATCAGTTTGATAATTTTGGCATTACCTTCCATCAGCTCACGCTCAGCAAAAGCAAAACTACAGGCGAAGCTGACATAAAAACGTATAGCTTCAAGCACGTTGACTGACAAAATACAGAGGTAAAGTTTACGTTTCAGCTCGCGCAGACTGATGGTATGGCTTTTACCTGCCACCTGATGGGTGCCTTCACCAAACAGATGATAGATATTGACGGAGTGAATTAAGTCGTCGTAGTAGCGTGTGACATCGTCAGCCCGTTCAATAATACGTTCATTCAGCAAAATATCGTCGAACACCTTGTGCGGCTCGTTGGTGATATTACGCACTATATGGGTGTAGCTGCGGCTGTGAATAGTTTCACTAAAAGCCCAGGTTTCAATCCAGGTTTCCAGCTCAGGTAAAGAGACTATAGGCAGCAAAGCCACGTTCGGTGAACGACCCTGAACTGAGTCCAACAGAGTCTGGTATTTTAAATTGCTGATAAAGATATGCTTTTCATGTTCTGGTAACTGTTGAAAGTCGATGCGGTCTTTACTGACATCCACTTCCTCAGGACGCCAGAAAAAGCTCAGTTGTTTTTCAATCAGTTTTTCAAAAATGCCGTATTTTTGTTGATCATAACGGGACACGTTCACCGGATTGCCGAAAAACATCGGCTCTTTCATTTGATCATTATTCGTACGGCTAAAGGTGGTATAACTCATCAGCAATATCCAGATTATTATTAGTTATGCATACAAAAAGAGGGCTGCAATGCAGCCCCGGACTTAAATTTTACAGGCGCCACCGGCACAACCATCGTCTTCCGGCGCCGCTTTGATGTCTTCCTGTACATCAGAAGCACCATCGCGGGTGTTGTGGTAGTACATGGTTTTGACACCCAGCTTATAAGCCGTCAGTAAATCTTTTAACAAGATCTTCATTGGCACTTTGCCACCTTCAAACTTGCCCGGATCGTAGTTGGTATTCGCCGAAATCGTCTGGTCCACAAATTTCTGCATAATGGCCACCAGACTGATATAACCGTCGTTGTTTGGCATATCCCATAACAACTCGTACTGATCTTTCAGGCGCTCATATTCAGGTACGACCTGTTTTAAAATACCGTCTTTACTGGCTTTTATACTGATATGACCACGAGGTGGTTCAATACCGTTAGTCGCATTTGAAATTTGCGACGAGGTTTCAGATGGCATCAGGGCAGATAAGGTCGAGTTACGTAAACCATGTTGCACTACATCTTTACGCAGTTGCTCCCAGTCGTAATGCAGAGGTTCTGCGCAGACTTTATCCAGATCCTTTTTGTAGGTATCAATAGGCATAATGCCTTCTGAATAGGTGGTTTCGTTAAATTTAGGGCAAGGGCCAAATTCCTGCGCCAGTTTGTTTGAGGCTTTCATCAGATAATACTGGATAGCTTCAAAAGTGCGGTGCGTTAAGGCATTGGCGGAACCGTCTGAGTACTTGACACCATTTTTCGCCAGATAATAAGCATAGTTAATCACACCTATACCTAAAGTACGGCGGTTCATGCTGGCGTGGTAAGCAGCAAGAATAGGGTAGTCCTGGTAATCCAATAAACTATCTAAAGCCCGTACCGCCAATTCGGCTAACTCTTCCAGCTCATCCAAATGTTCAATAGCGCCTAAGTTAAAGGCAGATAAAGTACAAAGCGCAATTTCACCATTTGGATCGTTGATGTCATTCAGTGGTTTGGTTGGCAGCGCAATTTCCAAACACAGGTTGCTCTGACGAACCGCAGCAAATTTAGGATTAAATGGGCTGTGTGTATTGCAGTGATCAACGTTCTGTAAATAGATACGGCCTGTGCTGGCCCGTTCCTGCATAAATAGCGTGAATAGCTCAACAGCTTTAATCCGCTTTTTACGGATGGAAGAGTCCGCTTCGTATTTGACGTACAGCTCTTCAAATTTTTCCTGATCTTCAAAAAATGCGTCATACAAGCCCGGTACGTCGGAAGGACTGAACAGAGTGATCATTTCATCTTTGATCAGGCGGGTGTACATCAGGCGGTTAAACTGCACACCGTAATCTAAGTGACGTACACGGTTTTCTTCCACACCTCTGTTGTTCTTCAGCACCAGCAAGGATTCGACTTCCAAATGCCACAGCGGATAAAACAAAGTGGCTGCACCACCACGAACACCACCCTGAGAGCAGCTTTTTACCGCGGTCTGGAAATGTTTATAAAACGGAATACAGCCGGTATGGAAAGCTTCACCGTTACGGATTGGGCTGCCTAAAGCACGGATACGGCCGGCATTAATACCTATACCAGCACGCTGGCTGACGTATTTCACTATAGCGCTGCTGGTCGCATTAATAGAATCTAAGCTGTCACCGCACTCAATCAGCACACAAGAGCTGAACTGGCGGGTTGGGGTACGTACACCGGACATAATAGGTGTAGGTAACGAAATCTTAAAGGTAGACACAGCGTCATAAAAACGGCGCACATAACCTAAACGGGTGTCTTTTGGATAGTTCGCAAATAAACAAGCTGCCACTAAGATATAAAGAAACTGGGCGCTTTCGTAAATTTGGCCTGTCACCCGGTTTTGCACCAGGTATTTACCTTCCAGTTGTTTGACCGCAGCGTAACTGAAATCTAAATCACGGCCGTGAACAATAAAGCTGTCCAGCTGATCCAGTTCTTCTTTGGTGTAATCCGCCAGAATGTGAGCGTCATAGCGCTTTTCTTCCACCATTTTGACCACATGGTCGTATAACTTTGGTGGCTCAAACTGACCATAGGCTTTTTTACGCAAATGGAATACGGCCAGACGGGCAGCCATATATTGATAATCCGGTGTCTCTTTTGAGATTAAATCGGCAGCGGCTTTGATGATGGTTTCGTGAATGTCGGCGGTTTTGATGCCGTCGTAAAACTGAATGTGAGAACGTAACTCAACCTGAGACACTGATACGTTTTGTAACCTCTCAGCTGCCCAATCTATCACACGGTGGATCTTGTCTAAGTCTAATGGTTCGCGCTGACCATCTCTTTTGGTTACGTATAATGTTTGAGTCATATTTTTCCGCCGAAAATTCCATCTCAATTGTTATTATTGTGTGCACAGAATTTCTGCTGTGCAGCGAATTCACCCGCTTTTGGCTTCATTAGGTCAAACTCAACAGAGCGACACAACATCTAGGGGTGAAAGGAGAACGGATCACAAGATAGAGTGGATCAATATCAATTGCAACCCCTGCTGGCGGGCGAAAAAAGCAGCATGTTAGTGTCCGCTAACGTGCGAAATCGGCGTTTAAAAACCTCTGCAGGGAAGCAAGAGTTTTTCAGTAAAAAATCTATTTTGTCTGTTCGGCTAAATTTTAAGTGATTGGAAAAATCACCTGCAAAGAGGTGATTTTTAATTAACCAAAAATATGAAAAAACTGAACTCAATCGAGGTGTTGGATCAGCTCTGTTAAGTGGGAAATATGTAAATCTGCACCCCAGAGTTCAGTTTTATCATCTGGCCCTACATAACCAAAATCAGCCATCACAGTCTGCATACCGGCACGACGTCCTGCTTCTATATCCCGCTCTGCATCCCCTATATACCAACAAGAGTTTGCTGGCACCTGCATATAATGAGCAGTCATCCACAGTGGTGTAGGGTCAGGTTTACGTTGTGCCAGACTGTCACCGCCTAATAATAAACGGCTGTTTAATAAGGCAGGCAACTGACGTTGTACTTTGGCAGCGAGTTTATAAGGTTTATTGGTCACTATGGCCCAGGGGATATTTCGTGTCTCAAGTGCCGCGAATAACTCTTCAGCGCCCGGAAACAAGCAGCTGTGCACACCGCTATGCTCGTGGTAATAATCCAGCAGGCTTTGGCGGGCCTTGCCAAAATCAATATCTTTTATCGCTTCACCAAAACCAAGCTGCAAAAGCCCTTTGGCACCGTGCGAGGCCATAGGCCGGTACTCTTCATAGCTTTTTTCTGGCATGCCATGCTGGCGGAGCACAAAATTCAGTGCTGCACCTAAATCCTGTGCGGTATCAACCAGTGTGCCATCCAAATCAAATAACAAGGCAGCTGGTTTTTTAAGTTGAATGATCTGCTGCGTCATAACGGCTTTTTCGCCACTACAAAATAATTCACATCCAGCCCGGGGCCTGTACGGAAAGACTGATTCACCGGGTTGTAATGCAGACCAGTCGCATCCACCACCTGTAAACCCGCATCATCAATAAAACGCATCAGATCAGAAGGGCGGATAAACTTTTCAAACTCATGGGTGCCTTTGGGTACCAGCTTGAGGAGCTGTTCAGCGCCGACAATAGCCATCAGATAGGCTTTCCAGGTTTTATTTAAGGTCGAGAACACCAGCGTTGCGCCTGGTTTGGCTAAATCAGCACAAGCCTTTACTACAGAAGCAGGTTCTGGCACATGCTCCAGCATCTCCATGCAGGTCACCAGATCAAAGCTATTTTTGTTTGCTGATGCAAAAGCCTCAGCTGTACTTTGCTGATACTGGACAGACACGGCGGATTCCAATGCATGTAATTTGGCCACAGTTAAAGCCTCATCGGCCATATCAATGCCAGTGACATCAGCACCGGCTTTCGCCATAGCTTCAGCCAAAATACCGCCACCGCAGCCCACGTCCACCGCTTTTTTTCCAAATAAGCCCTGCACCTGATCGCTGATAAAGGCCAGACGGCATGGATTCAGTTGGTGCAACGGCTTAAATTCACCGGATGGATCCCACCAGCGGGACGCGATTTCATTAAATTTGGCAATTTCGGCCGGATCGACATTGGAAGAAGGGTTCATACGCATATCCACAAAAAATTTTGCCCATTATAAAGCCTTGATCTGTTTCAGCAATCACCAGTCGAGTCTGTACAAAGCACAACAGAACTGGCAAGGTATTTTTTCTGTGGTAGAATCCGCCTTTGTCCCGCGACCCATTACAGTAAAAAACGCGGGTATCTTGTTGATTTAAGGGAAAAAAGCTTTTTATGACAAATTTGGCCAAAGAAATTGTTCCCATTAATATCGAAGAAGAATTAAAGAATTCTTATCTCGATTATGCCATGAGCGTTATTGTGGGACGTGCCTTACCTGATGTAAGGGACGGTTTAAAGCCAGTTCACCGTCGCGTTTTGTTTGCGATGAAAGAGTTAGGGAACGACTGGAACAAAGCCTATAAAAAATCTGCCCGTGTGGTCGGTGACGTGATAGGTAAGTACCACCCACACGGTGACAGCGCGGTGTACGATACGATAGTTCGTATGGCCCAGCCTTTCTCCTTACGTTACATGCTGGTAGACGGTCAGGGGAACTTCGGTTCTGTTGACGGAGATTCCGCAGCAGCCATGCGTTATACCGAAGTGCGGATGTCCCGTATTGCTGGTGAGCTGTTAGCCGATTTGGATAAAGAAACAGTGGATTATGTGCCGAACTACGATGGTACTGAAATGATCCCTGCTGTATTGCCGACCAAAATTCCAAACCTGTTGATCAACGGCTCCTCTGGTATAGCTGTTGGTATGGCGACCAACATTCCGCCACACAACTTAAATGAAGTCATTGACGCCTGTCTGGCCCTGATCGCGAATCCTGAAATCAGCATTCCTGAATTAATGGAACTGATGCCGGGGCCAGATTTCCCGACAGCCGCTATTATCAATGGCCGCCGTGGTATCGAAGAAGCCTACCGCACTGGTCGTGGTAAGGTTTATATCCGTGCCAAGACGCATATCGAAACCGACGACAAAACGGGTCGCGAAACCATTGTTGTTGATGAAATTCCTTATCAGGTCAACAAAGCCCGTCTGATTGAAAAAATCGCCGAGCTGGTGAAAGAAAAACGTATTGAAGGTATTTCTGCCTTACGCGACGAGTCTGATAAAGACGGGATGCGGATTGTCATTGAAGTCAAACGTGGCGAATCCTCAGACGTTTTACTGAACCATTTATACACCCAGACCCAAATGCAGACTGTATTTGGTATCAATATGGTGGCCCTGGATCAAGGCCAGCCTAAACTGCTGGGTTTAAAAGAAATGCTGCAATGTTTTGTGTTGCACCGCCGTGAAGTGGTGACACGCAGAACAGTCTACGATTTACGCAAAGCCCGTGACCGCGCCCATATCTTAGAAGGCCTGGCAATAGCTCTGGCGAATATCGATGAAATCATTGATTTAATTAAAAACTCTTCAAGCCCGGCTGATGCTAAACAAGGTTTAGTGGCTCGTGGCTGGCAGTTGGGTGATGTCAGCGCCATGTTAGAACGTGCTGGTGAAAACGCCGCCCGTCCTGAATGGCTGGAAGAGCATTTTGGTATTCGTAATGGCGAGTATTTCCTGACCGAACAACAGGCTCAGGCGATCCTGGATTTACGTTTACACAAACTGACAGGTCTGGAACATGAAAAAATTCTGGACGAATACAAAGAGCTGTTAGTACTGATTGCTGAGTTATTACACATTCTGGCCAGCCCAGAGCGTTTAATGGAAGTGATCTGTGAAGAATTAGAAGCGGCAAAAGCCCAATATGGAGATGCCCGTCGTACTGAAATTCAGGACAATGCGATGGATATCAACATGGAAGACTTGATCACCGAAGAAGACGTCGTCGTGACCTTGTCGCATTTAGGCTATGCCAAATACCAGCCGCTGAGTGATTACGAAGCTCAGCGCCGTGGTGGTCGCGGTAAAGCGGCAACAACGGTCAAAGATGAAGACTTTGTTGATCAGCTGCTGATCGCCAGTACCCACGATACCATTTTGTGTTTCTCGAACCGGGGTCGTCTGTACTGGATGAAGGTGTATCAATTACCGCTGGCCTCACGTCAGGCGCGTGGTAAGCCAATAGTCAACTTACTGCCACTGGAAGAAAACGAGCGGATCACCGCTATTCTGCCGGTTCGTGAATACGAAGAAGGCAAGTATGTGTTTATGGCCACAGCCAACGGTACTGTGAAGAAAACCTCATTAACTGAATACTCTCGTCCACGCAGCAACGGTATTATTGCCGTGAACCTGAATGAAGGCGATCAGCTGATTGGTGTGGATATCACAGACGGCAACAGCCAGATCATGTTGTTCTCGGACGACGGTAAAGTAGTGCGCTTTAACGAAGATCAGGTCCGTCCAATGGGCCGCGGTGCGACCGGTGTTCGTGGTATTAAATTACGCGAAAACGGCTCTGTGGTGTCATTGATTGTGCCGAAGAGCGAAGGCGCTATTCTGACTGTGACTGAAAACGGCTACGGTAAACGTACCGCGCTGCAGGAATACCCGGAGAAGAGCCGTGCGACTCAGGGCGTGGTCTCGATTAAAGTCTCTGAGCGTAACGGTCTGGTGGTGGGTGCTGTACAAGTCAATGCACTGGATGAAATCATGCTGATTTCTGACAAAGGCACACTGGTACGGACCCGCGTCAGCGAAGTCTCACAAGTTGGCCGTAACACGGCGGGTGTCATTCTGATCCGCACCATCGAAGGTGAAAAAGTCGTAGGCGTACAACGCATCGACGAAATTCAGGATCAGGACGAAGTGGCCGCCGCAGAAGCTGCAGCGGCCGCTTTAGCCGCACAGAATCCGACAGAGGATGCTGTGCCGGACGGTGAAGAAGAGTAATAGTGATAAAAAAAGGACGCTACGGCGTCCTTTTTATTTGCTCGCTTGTAAAAGTGGGTTAAAGTAGCGTTCGACAAAGAGCCGTCCAGACGTCGAGTAATATCACCGGTAAATCCAAGGCCACAACAATCAAGATCATCCCAAGATGACCAAAACCCATTTTCTAATTTATTTTTCATTCGATAAAGCGTTGTAACAGGAGCAAGAGATGACCACCTATAACTTTTGTGCTGGCCCGGCTATGTTGCCGGTGGAAGTGATGCAACAGGCACAGGACGAGTTGATCAACTGGCATGGTCGCGGCTGCTCCATTATGGAGATGAGTCACAGAGGTAAAGATTTTATCCAGGTTGCGGCTCAGGCGGAGCAGGACCTGCGCGATTTATTGTGCATACCCGCCAACTACAAAGTGCTGTTTATGCACGGTGGTGGCCGTGGTCAGTTTTCCGCTGTCCCGCTAAACTTAGCTAAACCTGGTGTCAGTGCCGATTATATTGTTTCAGGTGCCTGGTCTAAGGCTGCAGTAGAAGAAGCTGAAAAATTCACTGCGTTAAAAGCTCAGGTGATTCAGTTTAAGCAGGATGGGCTTCGTACTTTAATCCCAACCTCAGACTGGCAACTGAATGACGATGCCAGCTTCGTGCATTTTTGTCCGAACGAAACAGTAGATGGCATGGAATTTATCGACTTACCCACAACCAAAGCACCTTTGGTGGCTGATCTGTCGTCCACTATCTTGTCTCGTCCTATTGATGTCAGCCGTTACGGCGTGATTTACGCCGGTGCCCAGAAGAATATCGGGCCTTCAGGTTTAACCCTTGCCATAGTGCGTGAAGACTTGTTACCTGCCAAGGGCAGCAGCATTCCAAGCGTGTTGGATTACCGATTGGCCGCTGACAACGACAGTATGTTTAATACACCTCCGACCTATGCCTGGTATCTGGCGGGTCTGGTGTTCCAGTGGCTGAAGCGTCAGGGCGGTGTAGAAGCTATGCTGCTTCGCAACCAACTCAAAGCAGACACCTTGTATGGTTATATCGATCAAAGTGATTTTTATCGCAATGACGTGGCGCCACAGTTCCGCTCATCAATGAACGTGCCGTTTTTATTGGGTGATGAAAGCCTGAACGACTTGTTTGTCAGCGAAGCCGAAGCTAATGGTTTATTGGCATTAAAAGGCCATCGTATGGTCGGTGGTATGCGCGCCAGCATCTACAATGCGATGCCACTGGAAGGCGTACAAACTTTAGTGACCTTTATGCAAGAATTTGAGCGGGTGCACGGCTGATGAAAACTTTAACTTTAGAGCCTATCGCGAAAGTCGAAGGTGTGGTGCATTTACCAGGTTCAAAAAGTATCTCCAACCGGGCTTTATTGCTGGCTGCTTTAGCCAAAGGCACCACCCGCATCACCAATTTGCTCGACAGCGATGACGTCAGCCATATGCTCAATGCCTTAACAGCGCTTGGCGTCCGGTATTCATTATCTGCGGATAAAACAGTCTGTGACATCACTGGTGTAGCAGGCGTGTTTCAGCATCAGGAGCCGTTAGAGCTGTTTTTAGGCAACGCCGGTACAGCGATGCGGCCCTTAACTGCAGCTTTAGCTGTGTCCAATGCGGATGTCACCTTAACAGGTGAGCCGCGGATGTATGAACGTCCTATTGGTCACCTGGTCGATGCCTTGCGGCAGTGGAATGCCGATGTTGACTATCTGCAACACAAAGACTATCCGCCGCTGCGTATTCGCGGTAAAGCGCTGACAGGCGGTCAAATCAGTATCGATGGTTCTGTCTCCAGTCAGTTTTTAACCGCTGTGCTGATGACTGCACCTTTATTGTCGGGTGACAGCGAAATTATCATCAGCGGTGAGCTGGTATCCAAACCTTATATTGATATTACGCTGGCCCTGATGGCGCGTTTTGGGGTGACAGTTCAGAACAACAACTATCAAAGCTTTGTCGTCAAAGGCAATCAGCAGTACCAATCCCCGGGCGATTTTCTGGTGGAGGGCGATGCGTCATCCGCTTCTTATTTCCTCGCTGCTGCAGCTATTAAAGGCGGTACGATAAAAGTGACAG
Source organism: uncultured Chromatiaceae bacterium (assembly GCA_946482615.1). Next base: position 23,479 of record CAMLSF010000012.1, read on the forward strand.
GTATTGGTAAAAATGCGGTGCAGGGAGACATTCACTTTGCCGACGCATTAGAAGCCATGGGCGCGACAGTGGACTGGGGTTATGACTATATTTCGGTTACCCGTAACCAACTGAAGGGCATAGACCGTGATTACAACGCTATTCCTGATGCAGCCATGACCATTGCAACCACAGCCTTATTTGCACAAGGCCCGACTGCTATTCGTAATGTCTACAACTGGCGCGTCAAAGAAACCGACCGTTTAGCGGCTATGGCGACCGAGCTGCGTAAAGTGGGTGCTGAAGTGGAAGAAGGTGAAGATTACATTGTCATCACACCGCCAACAACACTGAAACATGCCAGCATCGCCACCTACAACGATCACCGTATGGCGATGTGTTTCTCATTGGTCGCATTAAGTAATACGGCGGTCACTATCGAAGACCCGGATTGTACCCGTAAAACATTTCCTCAATACTTTGAAGTGTTTAGCACATTAAGCACCCCAGCTTAGCAAATAACGCGTAACCGAAATGGTTACGCGATCTCCTTGATTAAACCGCGCTTTTTGTCATTTATTTCTGTATAATGCCGCAACTTTTTGTGTGTTCGACTGTTTTGGAGGCAGAATGCAACAAGCGCCGGTAATTACCATTGATGGACCAGGTGGATCAGGGAAAGGCACCATTTGCCGTTTAGTTTCCCAAAAACTGGGCTGGCATCTGCTGGATAGCGGAGCGATTTATCGTGTATTAGCTTTAGCTGCTATCCATCATCAGATTGACCCTGCTGACGAAGAAGCCTTACAACCTTTGGCTGCTCATCTTGATGTACAGTTTAACTGCGACGAACAAGGCCATACCCGCATTACGCTGGAAGGCGAAAATGTTACTCATACCATACGTACTGAAGAAGTAGGTTCAGTGGCCTCTAAAATTGCCTCTTTACCCCGGGTGCGGGAAGCCTTATTGCGCCGTCAACGTGCCTTTAAAGAAGCGCCGGGTTTAGTGGCGGATGGCCGGGATATGGGCACTGTGGTTTTTCCACAGGCAGAAGTTAAAATCTTTTTAACAGCCGATGCGTCAGAGCGCGCCAGACGGCGTTATTTAGAGTTGAAAGAAAAGGGCCATGATGTTAACATCGGCGACCTTTTGAGCGAAATACAGGCCCGTGACGAACGGGATATGAATCGCGCCGTAGCGCCTTTAAAGCCTGCAGACGATGCATACATGCTGGATTCGACCAATAAAACTATTGAACAAGTGTTGGACGAGGTTCTCAACGTCTGTAAAAAGTTGAACCAGGCCTAGACCTTCACGTTGGACAGCTTGTCGCAAGGACGATGACAAGTTAACTTAGCAACCCCATGACACAGGACTGTGCGTGGAGCACTTAAACTGAAAAAGTGAATATGACTGAAAATTTTGCACTACTGTTTGAGGAAAGCCTCAAAACTATCGAAACTCGCCCTGGTTCTATTGTTAAAGGAACTATCGTTGCTATCCATAAAGACGTAGTACTGGTTGATGCCGGTCTGAAATCTGAAGCAGCAATCCCTGTTGAACAATTCAAAAACCTGGCTGGCGAGATTGAAGTGAACGTTGGTGACATCATCGACGTAGCTCTGGACGCAGTTGAAGACGGTTTCGGTGAGACTTTACTGTCTCGCGAGAAAGCAAAACGTCACGAGTCCTGGGTTCGCCTGGAAAAAGCCTGTGAAGATAAAGTTACTGTTATCGGTATCATCACTGGTAAAGTTAAAGGCGGTTTCACTGTCGAAGTTGATGGTATCCGTGCATTCCTGCCTGGTTCATTAGTTGACGTGCGTCCGGTACGTGACACATTACACTTAGAACACAAAGAACTTGAGTTCAAAGTAATCAAATTGGATCAGAAGCGTAACAACGTGGTTGTATCACGTCGTGCGGTAATCGAATCTGAAAGCAGTGCTGAGCGCGATACACTGTTACAAAACTTAGAAGAAGGCATGGAAGTTAAAGGTATCGTTAAGAACCTGACTGACTACGGTGCATTCGTAGATTTAGGTGGCGTAGACGGTTTACTGCACATCACTGACATGGCTTGGAAACGTGTTAAACACCCAAGCGAAATCGTCAATGTTGGCGACGAAATCCCAGTGAAGGTTCTGAAGTTTGACCGTGAGAAACAACGTGTTTCTTTAGGTCTGAAGCAAATGGGTGAAGATCCATGGGCCGCTATCGCTTCACGTTACCCAGAAGGTGCACGCATCACTGGTCGCGTCACTAACCTGACTGATTACGGCTGCTTCGTAGAAATCGAAGAAGGCGTTGAAGGTTTAGTACACGTTTCAGAAATGGACTGGACTAACAAAAACATCCACCCATCTAAAGTAGTTAACTTAGGTGATTCAGTGGAAGTTATGGTTCTGGAAATCGACGAAGAACGTCGTCGTATTTCTTTAGGTCTGAAACAATGTAAAGCCAACCCATGGGAAGAGTTCGCTAAGGGCTTCAACAAGGGTGACCGCGTATCCGGTAAGATCAAGTCAATCACTGACTTCGGTATCTTCATCGGTTTAGACGGTGGCATTGACGGTTTAGTACACCTGTCAGACATCAGCTGGAATTCAACGGGCGAAGACGCTGTACGTGAATTCAAGAAAGGCGACGAAGTACACGCAGTTGTGTTACAAGTTGATCCAGAGCGCGAGCGTATCTCTTTAGGCATCAAGCAATTAGACGAAGATCCGTTCAACGGCTACCTTGCTGATAACAAAAAAGGTGCTATCGTTAAAGGCAACGTAACAGCAGTTGACGCGAAAGGCGCTACTGTAATGCTGGAAGGTGGTGTTGAAGGTTACGTTCGCGTATCTGACATCGCTCGTGAGCGTATCGAAGACGCTACTACAGTATTAAAAGTTGGTGAAGAAGTAGAAGCTCGCCTGATGGGTGTTGACCGCAAAAACCGCGTGATCAGCCTGTCAATCAAAGCGAAATTCGAAGCTGAAGAAAAAGAAGCTATGGACACTATCAAGAAGCAAGATGATGCTGACTTTGGTGGTAACGCTATGGCCGAAGCATTCAAAGCTGCTCAAAAAGCTGACTAATTGATGCTTGTATAGAAGGACCGGAGCTTTTGCTCTGGTCCTTCATTCTACTGATACTGCGGAGGGTCCATGACCAAATCTGAATTGATCGAAAAACTGTCTACTGATTTTTCTCATGTCCAGGTGAAAGACATCGAATCTTCAGTCAAAGAAATTCTGGAGCAGATGGCCACTTCATTAGCGAATAACGAGCGTATCGAAATTCGTGGTTTTGGTAGTTTTTCTCTGCATTACCGCGCACCTCGGGTAGGTCGCAACCCAAAAACCGGCGATAAAGTGGAATTAGATGGCAAATATGTGCCTCATTTCAAACCGGGTAAAGAATTACGTGACCGGGTGAAAGCGAACACCTGATCTCTTTTCAGCTAAAAAACGGGGTTGACGGAGTTTTGACCAGATTTTTTTATGTTGTCTTTATTATTGCCCTGATCGTTTTCGGGCTTATTCTGGGTTCCCTCAATCAGCAAGTTGCTGAATTTAATTATCTTATTGCAAAAACAGAACTCAGAGTGGTGGATATCGCCGCTCTGTTTTTAGTGTCTGGTTTTCTGCTTGGCCTGAGTGTGTCTATGGCCTTTATCCTGAAGGCAAAAACCAAAGGTTGGTTTGCTAAATCTGCTGATAAAACCTGAACCCTATGCTGGAACTGTTATTTCTGTTACTTCCTGTCGCCGCCGCTTACGGCTGGTTTATGGGCAGAAACAGCGAAAAACAAAAAGAGCTTAAGGGCAGGGCTTCTGTCACCAAAAACTTATCCTCTGGTTTAAATTTCCTGCTGACTGATCAGGAAGACAAAGCTATTGAGCAATTATTGCAATTGCTTGATGTGGAAGCCGCAACTATAGATACCTACCTGGCCTTAGCCAACCTGTTCCGCCGTCGCGGAGACTGGGATAAAGCCATTCGTATTCATGAAAAACTCCATCAATTAAAACTTCCCAAACAGCAGGCACAGAAAATACAGTTTGAGCTGGCCAAAGATTACTTTAGCGCTGGCCTCTACGACAGAGCGGAGCCTTTATTAAGTGCATTGGTGCAGGCTGAAAGTATTCGCGAAGCTGTGTTAAAACAGTTATTTAGTTTATTTACTGCCACGCACGAATGGCAAAAAGCCATGGACTTCCGGGCTGTAGTTGAACAAACAGATTCACGTTCCTTACGAATTGGTGTGGCGAATTTTAGCTGTGAAGCCTGGCGTAAAGAACCGGTGCCAAGTGATGCGTACCGACAGTTAATTCAGCGCTATCCGGTATCCTTACGGCCAAAATATGAACTGGCCAAAAAACTGATTGCTGAAGAAGAGTTTAGCGAAGCCCGAGCGCTGCTGCTGGCCATTTTGCAACAACGGCCACAATGGGCGGCGGAGTTATTGTCGCTGGTAAAACAAACAACACCAGAACCGGCCGAGTGGCAAACACTTCTGACCGAGCTGAGCCGCAAACATAAAAACATTAGCGCGACCGCAGAGTTGGCGCAGTTTTACGCTGAAGGAGAAAATCTGCAACAAGCTGAAAATTTGCTGACAGATAAATTGCGGCAGCAGCCGAATATCCGCTTATTTTTAAAATTTATTCAAATCAGACGGTTGCAAGACCCGTCTGAGCCACATCTGGCTGAAATAGAACACATGTTACAGGCTTATCTGGATACCAAAGTGCTGTATCATTGCCGTAACTGTGGTTTTAAAACCAAACAACCTTATTGGCTCTGTCCATCTTGCCAGCAGTGGGAAACGGTAGAACCAATGACCGGCATTGACGGTCGCTGATCTGACAAATAAAGAGAACCTGATGAATAACACCAGTCCTATAGTGGTCGCATTAGACTTTGAACAAAAATCCGCAGCATTAAATTTAGTCAGCCAACTTGACCCGGCTTTGTGCCGGTTAAAAGTCGGCAAAGAGATGTTTACTCACTTTGGCCCTGATTTTGTCAAAGAGCTGCATCAGCGCAAGTTTGATGTATTTTTAGATCTGAAGTTTCACGATATTCCAAATACAGTGGCCAAAGCCGTCAAAGCCTCTGCCGATTTAGGCGTCTGGATGGTGAACGTACATGCCTCCGGCGGCAGTCGTATGATGATCGCAGCCCGTGAAGCCCTAGAAAGCTATGGCAAAGAAAAACCTCTGCTGATTGCTGTCACCGTATTGACCAGTATGGAGCAAAGTGATTTAGTGGAGCTGGGTATTAATTTAACGCCACAGCAGCAGGTTCTGAGACTGGCAGGACTGGTGGATAAATCCGGACTTGATGGCGTGGTGTGTTCTGCACAAGAAGCTGTTGAATTAAAACAGCAATTTGGTAAAGAATTCTGCTTAGTGACGCCAGGCATTCGTCCATCTTTTGCCACAGCTGATGATCAAAAGAGGGTGATGACTCCAGCTGATGCGTTAAAGGCTGGTGTAGACTATATGGTGATAGGGCGCCCCATTACCAAAGCCGCCGATCCGTTATCCGCTTTACAACAAATCTACCGGGAGATTTACCCCGCGCATTAAGAAAAAAGGAGCTTTTAGTTGGATGCAGTGAATTTAACAATCCTGGTAGCAGGGGCTCTGTTTTTCTCCAGTATAGTTGCGACTCTGATTTCGGCGCGCTTAGGCGCGCCTTTGTTGTTGATTTTCCTCGTCATTGGCATGTTGGCTGGTGAAGACGGCCTGCTCGGTATCAAGTTTAGTAATCCTGATGTTGCTCTGCTGATTGGCTCTATAGCTCTTGTGATTATTCTGTTTGATGGTGGTATGCGCACCCACCCGGACAGGGTTCGAGTGGTCTTAGCACCTTCAGCCGTATTAGCTACATTAGGGGTCGTACTGACCTGTGGTATTTTAGGTGTTGCAGCGTCCTATCTGTTTAATTTGACCTTACTCGAAGGCCTGCTACTCGGCGCCATATTAAGCTCAACAGACGCTGCCGCTGTGTTTTCTATCTTCCAGTCTGCCGGCTTAAATATTAAAGAGCGGGTGGCATCCACACTGGAAATAGAGTCGGGTAGTAACGACCCTATGGCAGTGATGCTGACATTCACTCTGGTTGGCGTTTTAGCGGGTCAAAGTGAATTGAACTGGTCCTTGTCGACCGTATTTTTCCAACAGGCCGTAGTTGGCGCAGCAGTAGGTTATGGAGCAGGGCGCCTCTTTGTTTTGTTGTGCCGTAAACTGCCATTAAGCGCCGCTTTTTTCCCTTTACTGGCCGTGTCGTATGCGCTGCTGATTTATGGCTTAACCAACCAATTCGGCGGCAGCGGATTTTTGGCCGTGTATTTAATGGGCTTTTTAATAGGCAATGCCCGTTTACCGCAAATTCAGCAGATTTTACGCATGCACGACGGTTTAGCCTGGCTAAGTCAAATCATTATGTTTTTGATGCTAGGCTTGCTGGTCACTCCCAGCAAACTGGTGGAATATGCCATTCCGGCTTTATTATTGGCCCTGGTGATGATCTTTATCGCCCGGCCCATAGCCGTATTTTTAAGCCTGGTGCCATTTCATTTTCCAAAGAAAGATCAGGTATTTATCAGCTGGGTAGGGCTTCGTGGTGCTGTGCCTATTATTCTGGCGTTATTCCCATGGTTAGCCGGTGTGCCAAATAAAGATTTGTACTTTAACGTCGCATTTTTCGTGGTGATCGTGTCATTGCTGATCCAGGGCTGGTCTATAGCGCCGGTCGCACGCTGGCTGAAATTGGAAGTGCCACCGGAGCCAGGCCCGGATCATTCCATGACACTCGACAGTGTTGCCAGTAATGATTTACTGCAAGTTTTGTCCTTTAAAGTGGGCAAAGGTTCTCCTATTGTCGACAGCGACTGGCAGCAACTGAATATGTCTCCGGATGTCAGCTACTTAGGTGTGCTTCGTAAAGGCGAATGGATCAAAGCCGAACAAAGTCCAAGCTTTCAGCTAAACGATATGCTGCTGGTATTAAGCAAAGCCAAAGATGTCAAAGCCGTCAGTGACAAAGTGTCCACCAGCGCAGAGCAAACCTCATTGGATAAACTGGACTTCTTCGGTGACTTCGTATTAAACGGCGAAATCACCTTAAACGAACTGGATGGCTTCTACAGCATTAAATTCTCAGACGATCAGGACCCAAGCCAAAGTCTGTCTGAATACATCACAGAAAAATTCCACAGACGTGTGGTGGTTGGCGACCAGGTGCAGCTGGATCAATTAGTACTGACAGTACGCCAAATAGACGACCACGACCAGATACTGCAGGTGGGTATTAAGTCGGCTTGATTTACAGCAATAAAGCCTTTTGCCGGATTGAATCAGGCCTGAGGCTTTTAAACTGTTTGAATGCAGGGATCACGGGGCAGACTAAAGGTTGATCATTTACACTAATATTCTAGTTAACATAATGGAAACTAAGAGGGCTTGTGAGGCCCTCCTAGTAAAGATGGGAAACAAGGAAAAATACAATACAAAAAATGTAACTATTTAAAAGCTATTCCCACGAAAGTGAACTTCAAAAGCATTGAATAAGCACAAATCAAAACAAAGCTCTTAGAGTAGAAAAGAGCATATGCAAGATAATTTATGCAAGCAGGTGCATACATTGTTTTTTGCTCATTAACACTTTTAGACTTATCGTCTGGCTCCATATTCACTCTAAGCTTATCTTCTTTCAATCTGTAATATACATGCCAAATGACAGCTCTGGAAAAATGTTGAAGGAAATCCAAAGACATTACTACAAGTAGTAAAAAAAATGGCAACTTAAGGTCTAAGGGAATTTCAAATATTTCACTTGAGTTTTTTTTACTAAAAAGCCAAATAATAGCTAGGCCTGATAATGATAAAGTCTGAACAAGTTGAGTCACTTTCTGCGTTGCATCGTAGTGAAAATTACGAAAATCTTGTAACACTGCCATAAATTAATCTTCCTTACTACCTGGTCCACCACTACCTGTGCGATTCAAACGACCATCAGCGCTAGAACGTGAAGGGAAACTTCTAACAATAACGTACTCACCGTCTATGCGTTTAATTTTATTACGTGTATACAAATAATAAATTCTATTTCTAGTTAAATGTCGAAGTGAAGGGCCAGCACTGAGTATATTGTCTATTATTCGCTCCTTCCTGTCCTCTAGGAAAGAAGCCCTACTGTCTTTATCTTTTTTAATAGGCTTTTTTACAGAAACTTTAATTCGCATATAGATAACTTCTTTTAATATTGGAACGCGTGATTACAAGAAAACTTAACGTTAAAAAACGAAAACATTTTCGAATGAATAGTGTGGGCGCACAAAAAATTAAATTTCAGTGAACTCCTTTACTAATCTATTTAAATAATCTGCTGTATGCAACAACATTTTGTACCTAGATTCGCTGGTAATTTCTGTGATTTTTTGACGTGCTTGTTTTAACTGCATAGCTGATTGTTGTGCTGACCATTTAAAACGCAAGAGCAAAGCAACATCACCAGAAGTACATCGGCCATGCGGTGTATTTAACCAACCTTCTGAATCAATATACATATCACGCCAAGCAGGGTGATAGGGAAGATAGCCTTTACAATGAACCTGTAGATAGCGGTGTGCTTTAGCATGTGGTTCAGGTGGCGACTTCTGACACAGTCCAATCCTAACTTTTAGGAGAAGTATAGGTTTTAGAGAAAAAGCTGGGTTTATCATTACGCGGTGTACCTTCAAATCTGGGTATAAACTTAAAGTGCTGTAAACGAATACCCATATGAGTGAGCCGATCTCTTGGAGCCTGAACTGCGGAGATAGCTTGAGCTATAACCATAGGCAACTGTTGTTCAAATTCCTTACCCATAGTGCAAGCATAAACCTTTAAATCAATCAGCTTTCTGTTTGCCACATCATGATTAAAGCTGACAGTACAAGACTTTCCTCTGTGGTACTCATAGAGCCTGACACGACGATGAATTTCATTTTGAAGCGAAGTGTTATAGACCCGCATCGCATTAAAGTTTTTGACCTCGACAGATTTCTTATCAGTATTAGCCTGATGCTCATAAAGCTTTTTAGAGACTGGTTTATTAGGTTCAGCAACGTAGTGTTGAGCGAATAAAGGGAAGGCCGCCAAAGTCATAAAACATATAAGTGAGCGATACACGTCTAGAGTTCCTTTCATTGATACATGCATCACCAATGTACAGTCTAAACCCATAGCAGTGCAACACGTGTTTGAAGTCAGTATTGGAACTAATACATGTAATTTAACATAATAATCATTATGTGACACATTGTGTATGGATGATAAAGGAGGTATCTCTATATTAATCAATTAGATATCTGATATTCGCATGACTCTTATTCTCTGGCTTCTATGTCATTACATCCGATATCAACCTTTATTCGCAGCGTTAAACCCGTTGATTCGAGTACGTGACTAAGCTCAACACGAAAACCATACACATCAATGTATGGCTTTCGTATCAAGGCGAAGATTAATTCCGTGAAATCAGTTTAATGCCATCGTCGTAACATTCAGTTGTTTTGCCTGAATCCGAGATTACCTGGATATGATCAAAACCACCGGCTGGCGCAGACTTTTCCAGCAATTCGGTAAAGTCATCGGCAATCTCGCTGATTTCATCTCCTTTTTGCTCTAAAGCTGCGAAATGTGGTCTGTGGCGTTCAGTAATTTCGTGAATTTCTTCGGCCAATTTATGCTGTTCTGCCATTTTAGCTTTATCGATACGAATACTGTGTTCATCCTCCTGATGCACAAGATCAGAAAGCTCGGCCATACGTTCGCTGTGTTGTTCCATTTCTGCTTCAAAAGCTTTCATTGGCAAATGTAATTGTTCCATTTCCAGTTCAACAGCTTCTAAGCGTTGGTAAGCCGCAAATTCATCTTTGGTCATAGCCCGCTGCTGTATTACTTTGCAGTTTTTAATAAAAGCTATTTGTGCGGGCTTTGCAGTTGAGTTCGCTGCAGTGGTGTCCGCCTGAGCTGTACAGCCCAGAGTTAAGGCCATAGCGGCAGATAATAAGGTGAAGATCAGTGATTGTTGGAATTTCATAGCAGGCTCCTGTGGTTCAGTTATGAGTAAGTCGGAGCTGCTGCAGAAATAGTTGGAGGAAAAAACAAAAAAAGTTGGTTTAATAGCTAAGGTACTGATTAAACCAACTTTTTATTTAGCTTCTTTGTGCTGATCACACCAAAGAATTAATGACCACTGACTCGCTTGTATTGACGGTATTCAGGTGTCCAGAAATTGCGGTCAATTTTTTGCTGCAGTTCTTCGTCACTGATTTCCAGCGCCAATCCTTGTTTTTGTGCAACTTTAGCCACTTCAAAAGCGATCTTTTTACTCAGCTCAGACAATTCAGACAATGCCGGCAGTAAAGATCCCTGCCCTGTATTGGCTAATGGCGAAGCCGCAGCTAAAGTTTCGCTGGCAATACGTAACATATCATCGCTGATACGGCTGGCTTTGACTGCGACCACACCTAAACCAATACCAGGGAAAATATAGGAGTTGTTGCACTGTGCAATGTGGTACGTCTGACCTTTGTAAGTCACAGGCTTAAACGGACTGCCGGTCGCGATAATCACTTTACCTTCAGTCCACTTAATGACTTGTTCTGGCGTTGCTTCCACTTGCTTGGACGGGTTGCTTAACGGGAAAATAATAGGCAACTCGCAATGTTTTTTCATTGCGGTGATCACTTGTTCTGTGAATAAGCCTGGCTGACCAGACACACCAATTAAAATATCTGGTTTTGCACAGTTCATCACATCCAGTAATGAGGCATAGTCGCCACTGTAGCTCCAATCCGACAGATCTGATTTTTTCTGCATCAGGGCTTGCTGGAAATCACGTAAATCAGCCATGCCTTCAGTTAACAGACCAAAACGGTCAACCATATAGACTTGTTTACGCGCAGTCGCATCATCCAGTCCTTCGGTTTTCATTTGACTGATGATTTGTTCAGCTATACCACAACCTGCAGAACCCGCGCCGACAAAAACTACTTTTTGCGATGACAGTTTTACACCTTTGCTGCGACAAGCGGCCAGCAACGAACCAACTGTGACAGCGGCCGTACCCTGAATATCATCGTTAAAACAGCAATACTCATCACGGTAGCGTTTTAAAATAGGCATCGCATTTGGCTGAGCAAAGTCTTCAAACTGTACCAAAGCTTCCGGCCAACGGCGTTTAACCGCTTTCATAAACTGGTCGATAAAGGCGTCATACTCTTCGCCGGTAATACGTTTATGTTTAGAACCCATATACACAGGGTCATTCAACAGTTTTTCGTTGTTGGTACCAACATCCAGCATTACAGGTAAGGTATAAGCCGGGCTGATACCACCACAGGCTGTATATAAAGATAACTTACCGATAGAAATACCCATACCGCCCACGCCCTGGTCACCCAAACCCAGTACACGTTCACCGTCTGTCACTACTATGACTTTTACTTTTTTCTTAGTCACGCTGCGCAGTATGTCATCCATATGCTCACGTTCGCTGTAGGAAACAAAAATACCACGGGCGCTGCGGTAAATAGCGGAGAAACGCTCACAGGCGTCCCCTACTGTTGGCGTATAAATCACCGGGATCATTTCTTCCAGATGCTCTTTCACCAGACGATAAAACAAAGTTTCGTTTTTATCGTGAATAGCGCGCAGATAAATATGCTTATTAATGGGTTCAGCGAAGCTGGAGTACTGCATATAAGCACGGGCCAGTTGCTGCTCAATAGTTTCGTAACGTGGAGGCAATAAACCAATCAGGTTAAAAGCAATACGTTCTTCTTTGGTAAAAGCACTGCCTTTATTTAACAACGGAGTTTCTAATAAAGCTGGACCTGCGTAGGAGGTATAAAGAGGTTGTTTTGTACTCATGTGGATCTCTCAAAACTAGCCTGCTGGCTCAAATTGCTGGCGATCATAACAGGTCTGACTGAGGCGGCAACCTCACAAAGGCTAAACTGGCGCTAAATGGCGGCCATTTCCTGCTGGTCAGACCTGAAAAGTGTTATTTTGCTTGTTATCTCTTGAATTTTGTCTCCAGAATAACGGAAGAATTGGTGCGCTCTACCCCGTCCAGATTACCAATTTCATCCAGAATATGGCTCAATTGTTCAGTACTTTGCGCCTGCACTACAGCTATTAAATCGTATTCGCCGCTAATGGCATAGAGCTCAGCAATCTGGCTGATTTGTTTAAGCTCCAGATTGGTTTTTGTGGTCAGCTTTTGCCGCACTTTAATGGCGACATGAGCTGAGACCAACTGGCTTAAAAATGCACTGCCGTATTCCAGCACATAACCTTTTACTACCCCGCTTTGCTCCAGTTTGTGCAGGCGGTTTTGTACTGTGCTGCGCGAGACGTTTAAGGCTCTGGCGAGATCTGAAATACTGGCTCTGGCGTTACGGCGTAACATACCCAGTAGTTTTTCGTCATCGGAACTTATCACTTTGCTCAATCACCTTATCAAAATGACAGAATTAACTGAAATATTGTTAATAATGCTACTGCATATTGGTAAGTCTGACCAATATAATAAATGAAATTCCTTCGTGCCCCTGTGTTTCAGGGGCGTCAACAAAAGCAGAAAGGCAGAACAACAATGCAAGTCAGCAGATCTTTATTTGATGAAGTTATGGTTCCTAACTACGCACCATCCACAGTGATCCCGGTCAAAGGCCTGGGTTCAAGAGTCTGGGATCAGACTGGGCGCGAGTTTATCGACTTCGCAGGTGGCATAGCGGTGAACTGTTTAGGCCACTGCCATCCGGCTTTAGTCGGAGCATTAAAAGACCAGGCCGATAAGTTGTGGCATTTATCCAACGTGATGACCAACGAGCCAGCCCTCATTCTGGCGCAAAAGCTGGTCAATGCGACTTTTGCCGAAAAAGTTTATTTTGCCAATTCAGGCGCTGAAGCCAACGAAGCGGCATTAAAGCTGGCGCGTCGCTGGGCGAAAAATGAATTCGGTGATCACAAAACTCAAATTATTGCCTTTAAACAAGGTTTCCATGGCCGTACTTTCTTTACTGTGACTGTAGGTGGCCAACCTGCCTATTCAGACGGTTTTGGTCCTAAACCTGCCGATATAGTGCACGCCGAATACAACAATCTGGCAAGCCTCGAAGCGCTGATTTCCGACAATACCTGTGCTGTGATGCTGGAACCCCTGCAAGGTGAAGGCGGTATCATTAGTCCAACTCCTGAATTTATTCAGGGTGTGGCGGCTTTATGTAAAAAGCACAATGCCCTGATGATTTTTGACGAAGTGCAATCTGGTGTTGGCCGTACCGGTCAGTTATACGCCTACATGGGCCTGGGAGTAGTACCGGACATTCTGACCACAGCCAAAGCTTTAGGTGGCGGTTTCCCTATTGGTGCTATGCTGACCACCACTGCTATCGCTAAGCATTTAGTGGTAGGCACACACGGTTCTACGTATGGCGGTAACCCACTGGCTTGTGCTGTAGGCATAGCTGCCTTTGATACAGTCAACACGCCTGAAGTATTAAATGGCGTTAAACAGCGTGAGCAGTTATTCCGTGACGGCTTACATGCCATTAATGCGAAATACGATGTGTTCAGCGAAATCCGTGGCCAGGGCCTGTTATTAGGCGCAGCTCTGAATGATAAATATCAGGGCAAAGCCCGTGATTTTATGCTGGCCGCAGCGGAAGAAGGCTTAATGATGTTAGTGGCGGGTTATAGCGTCATTCGTATGACGCCTTCACTGATTATTCCGGAAGCGGATATTGCTGAAGGTTTTAAACGTCTTGAAAAAGCGGTCGCCAGGCTGGTGCAGGCCTAAGGCTATAAAAGGGAGTTCTTTGAGCTCCCTTATCTTCTTAAGCAGCTACAACGCAGGAATAAAAAATTTATGTTGTTGATCCGTCCTATCCGACAATCGGATTACCCTGTCCTGATGCAAATCGCGATTGAATCAGGGGCAGGTTTTACCTCTTTGCCGGTCAATGAGCAAAAATTGCAGGCGAAAATTGCCCGTTCTGAGCAAAGCTTCGCAACGAGCATTGAAGCCATGGGCGATCAGGGTTATCTGTTTGTACTGGAAGATACCAGTACAGGCGAGATAGTCGGCACCTCTGGCATTGAAGCCTCAGTGGGTCTGGAGACCCCTTTGTATCATTTCCATAAAAGTACCGTAGTGCACCATTCCAAAGAGCTGGATGTATTTAAACAAGTCGAAGTCTTGACCATGTGCAACGACTACACAGGTGTGTCTGAGATTTGTACGCTGTTTTTACGCGAGCCATATCGTCAGGGCTTAAACGGCCGTTTTTTGTCTAAAGTGCGGTTTTTGTTTATGGCCGAACATCCAAAGCGATTCTCCAAAATGGTGATCGCAGAAATGCGCGGTGTGGCCGACGAATCAGGTTTACCGCCCTTCTGGAAATGGCTGCAGTCGTACTTTTTCAGCATCGACTTCCCTACCGCTGATTATATGATTGGTGTTGGTAATAAAGGTTTTATTGCCGATTTGATGCCACGCCATCCGATTTATGTCAGCTTGTTGCCGGAATCTGCGCAGCAGGTGATAGGCGAAGTGCATGAAAACACTAAACCTGCTTTAGCACTTTTAGAAAACGAAGGTTTTTTCCACCGCGGTTATGTCGACTTGTTTGACGGTGGTCCAACTGTTGAATGCCAGCTCAAGCAAATTAAATCCGTCCGCAACAGCCATAAAGTCAAAGTGCGGGTAGCTCCTGTTGAAGGTACTGCCACGCTGTCCATTTGTAATACCCAGACCGCCAATTTCCGGGCTGTGTTTAGCAAAAATGCGGCGCTGAACGACAATCACGAACTGGTGATAAGTCCGGAACTGGCGGAAGCTCTGATGGTCAGCAATGGTGATTATGTGCGTTATCTCTCCTTAGAAAAGGCAGTGAAATGAATCAAGCTAGTACAAAAGCGAAAGTGCAATTTATTGAAGGTCAATGGCAGGCTGGTTTAGGTTTAGCTTTTCAGTCTGTCAACCCATCGACAGGTCAGGCGATCTGGCATGGCAACAGTGCAGATGAAACTCAGGTGCATCAGGCTTTAGTCTCTGCACGCCAGGCCTTTTACCGCTGGTCTGGGTTGTCTCTGACAGAACGTTTAGCCGTGATTGAAAAGTTTGCGGTTTTGCTGCAGGAAAACGCAGAAACCATGGCTCGTACCATAGCTGAAGAGACCGGCAAAGCTTTATGGGAAAGCCGCACTGAAGTAGCGGCTATGACAGGTAAAATTGCCATCTCCAAACGTGCTCATGCAGAACGCACCGGCACAGTGGAAAACCCTATGCCTGGTGCTAAGGCCTTTATCCGCCATAAACCTCATGGTGTAGTGGCCGTATTTGGTCCTTATAACTTCCCGGGCCATTTGCCAAACGGTCATATAGTTCCGGCTTTGATTGCTGGCAACGTGGTGGTATTTAAGCCATCCGAGCTGACACCTAAAGTGGCGGAATACACAGTAGAGTTATGGCAACAGGCCGGTTTACCCGCAGGCGTATTGACCTTGTTGCAAGGTGAAGTGGCAACAGGTAAAGCCCTGGCAGCACACCCGGAGTTAGATGGTTTATTTTTCACCGGCAGCTCTGAAACCGGACATTACCTGCATCAGCAATTTGCCGGTCAGCCGGGTAAAATTCTGGCGCTGGAAATGGGTGGCAATAATCCACTGATCATCAAAGAAGTCGCTCATGTAAAAGCCGCAGTGCATGACATTATTCAATCGGCTTTTATCAGCTCTGGTCAGCGCTGTACCTGCGCCCGTCGCTTGTTTGTGCCCAATACGGCTAATGGCGATGCGATTTTGGCAGAGCTGGTCACTGCAACGAAAAATATTAAAGTGGCCGATCCTTTTGCTGCTGAACAACCTTTCTACGGTGCGATGATTTCCGCCAAAGCGGCTCAAGGCATGGCCAAAGCTCAGCAACAATTGCTGGATTTGGGCGCAAAAATTTTAGTCGAACTGACATTGCCTGAAGCTGATGGCGCTTATGTCACACCTGGTATTCTGGACGTGACAGGTGTGACCGGTATTCCGGATGAAGAACATTTTGGCCCGCTGTTAAAAGTTTATCGATACGATGATTTTGAGCAGGCGATCCAGGAAGCCAATAACACCAAATACGGTTTATCTGCTGGCTTACTGGCCGATTCTGCCGACGATTATCAGCTGTTTTTCCAGCGTATTCGCGCCGGCATAGTGAACTGGAACAAACCTATTACAGGTGCGTCCAGTGCCGCACCTTTTGGCGGCATTGGTGCCAGCGGCAACCACAGAGCCAGTGCATATTATGCGGCCGATTATTGCGCTTACCCTGTGTCTTCAGTTGAAGCTGATCAGGTGGTCTTGCCTGCCAGCTTAAGCCCGGGATTAGTGCTGTAAAGCTGAACCAGATCAAAACAATAAGCCGGAAAAGTGGCTAGACTTGCCGGTGTTAACAATACAATCAACAGAGCAGGACTTGTTATGCATACTGATGTGAAAGAACTTTTTAACCAACTCTGGGCGAACTACCTGGAAGTGACCCCTTCGGCGAAAAAAATTCATGCCATTTTAGGTTCATCCCAACAAGACGATGTGATTAATGATCACATTGCACTTCGTACTTTTAATATTGAAAAAGTCGGTCTGGATAAACTGGCGGCTCACCTGCTCGCATTGGGCTACACCGAAGGTGGCGAATACCACTTTGAAGCCAAGAAACTCTATGCCAAACATTTTGAGCATAAAGACCCAAGCTTGCCGAAAGTTTTTATCTCTGAGCTGCTGTTAGAAAAATGCTCACCAGAATTACAAAAGATTGTGCGTACACTGGTTGATCAAATCCCTGAATCTGCGGTTACAGCAGATAACTTCCTCTATTCAGGCCGTCACTGGACTATTGATCAGCAAAGCTATGAAACTTTATTGGCTGAAAGTGAATATGCGGCCTGGATGTCGGTCTGGGGTTACCGTGCCAACCATTTTACCGTAAGTGTAAACGCACTGAAAAACTATGAAACACTGGAGTCTGTCAATCAGGCATTAAAAGATGCAGGTTTCCCGTTAAACACCTCAGGTGGCGAAATCAAAGGCACACCAGAAGTCTTACTGGAACAGTCTTCGACTTTAGCAGACGAAGCACCGGTGCAGTTTACTGATGGCACACGCAATATTCCAAGTTGCTTCTACGAATTTGCCCGTCGTTACCCTATGGCCAACGGCCAGCTGTACGGTGGTTTTGTCGCTGCTTCTGCGGATAAAATTTTCGAAAGCACCAACGTGCGTTAATCACTCAGATTGATTCTGACGACTCAAGGCCGGATAAGTATCCGGCCTTTATTTTTTCGTAGTATATCTTTGCAGCCTCAGCCCTGTAGCCGCCAGATAACGGATTCATAAAGCCATGAGGATAAGGTGCAATACTTTGTTTTAGATTAGTTTTACCTGCTAAAACTTCCATCAGTTGCAACACTGAAAAATGCTTTTCTTCGGCAAAAATCAGCTCTGTTGAATACAGCGGCTGAAGATCCGTCAGTTGCCGGATTTGGCCGCCATAAAAAACCAGACAATGTTTTACCGGAAGATCCGGAGTAACCAGATTTGCCCAACAAGCGGCAGCCCCTGCACTAAAACCTACTAAAAATACCGGCTGGGTCTGCACTTTCAGTAAGTCTGCCAACTTATTGCGATAGGCCTCAAGAGCTCCATGCGCTAAAAAATACTGATAAGCCTCAGTATCGCCGGCAAACACTGGGGGTTGATGATCGTAAGGTTGCAGACAAAGATAATCCAGGCCCAACTGGTCAAACTGTGCCAGCACCTCAGGCTGGGCACCAAAAATATCAGTCGCGATCAGCAGTTGCATCTGCTGTCCTTACCGGAACAAATTCACAGGCAGCTTTAAATACACAGTGCCGTTGTCTTCCGCTGGCGGAAACTGCCCTGCCCGCACATTCACCTGCACTGAGGGTAAAATCAGCTTAGGCATAGTCAGAGTTTTGTCTCTGGCTGTGCGCATAGTCACAAACTCCTGTTCGCTGATACCTTGTTTTAAATGAATATTCTGCTGTTTTTGCGCAGCAACAGTGGTTTCGCAGACAAACTGATCCCGTCCTGGTGCTTTGTAATCGTGGCATAAAAACATCCGGGTCCCGTCAGCTAACTGATAAAGCTTTTGTACTGAGTGATACAGGGTTGCAGCGTCGCCTCCGGGAAAATCACAACGGGCTGAGCCATAATCCGGCATAAACAAAGTATCACCAACAAAAACTGCATCCCCTATGCAATAACTGACACAAGCAGGAGTGTGGCCAGGCGTATGTAACACAGAGCAGTGGATGGTTCCCAGCATAAACACTTCGCCATCCGCAAACAGCTTGCCAAAAGCCGAGCCATCGGTTTTTAAGTCCTTTAAATTAAACACCTGACTAAACAGCTGCTGCACTTCGGTAATACGCGAACCTATCCCAATACGACCGCCTAACTGTTGCTGTAAATAAGGCGCTGCCGACAAATGATCTGCATGCACATGAGTTTCCAGCAACCATTGCACTGTCAGGTTGTGTTGTTTGACCATAGTCAACATCTGATCAGCGAAACTTGTGCCTGTAGCTCCCGAGGCGGCGTCAAAATCTAATACCGGATCGATCACTGCGGCTTCTTTGCTCAGAGGATCCCAGACCAGATAACTATAGGTAAAACTTTGAGGCTCAAAAAACGCATGGACAACAGGCTGCATAAATCACCGCTACTCGTGGACTTGCCGAATGTGGCCTTATCTTAGCAAAGCTTTTTCATTCCAGA
>CAMLSF010000013.1 GCA_946482615.1 uncultured Chromatiaceae bacterium
GTTAATGTAACACAAAAGCGAAAAACTGATTGTGGCAAAGGGCAAAAGCGGATAAAATTGCGCCGCAACATTCCCCCCATCTTTAGTTAACAGCGAGATTGTTGCAATGCTCAGGATCGTGAAAGAAGCCATTACATTTGACGACGTGTTACTTGTACCGGCACACTCCACTGTGTTACCCCATACCGCAGACCTGCGGACTCAATTGACCAGCAAAATTACGTTAAATATTCCTATGGTATCGGCGTCTATGGACACTGTCACCGAGGCGCGTTTAGCTATTGCTTTGGCACAGGAAGGTGGCTTAGGTTTTATTCACAAGAATATGACCATCGAAGAGCAGGCAGCCAATGTTCGTAAAGTAAAAAAATACGAAAGTGGTGTAGTCTCAGACCCTGTGACTGTACGTCCGGAACAAAGTATCCGTGAAGTGCAGCAACTGGCAGCTCAGCATGGTTTTTCTGGTTTCCCTGTAGTGGATGCCGACAACAATCTGGTTGGCATAGTGACAGGTCGTGACCTGAACGTAGAAACTAATCCGCAAGCTGCTATTTCTTCTGTGATGACACCAAAAGAGCGTTTAGTCACGGTCAACGAAGCAGGCCCGCGTGAAGAAGCTCTGGCTTTAATGCACAAACACCGCATTGAAAAAGTATTAGTGGTCGACAATGCCTTTAAACTCAAAGGCCTGATCACAGTGCAGGATTACAACAAAGCCGCCAGCAAACCAAATGCCTGTAAAGACGAATTTGGTCGCTTACGTGTAGGCGCTGCTGTGGGCGTAGGTCCTGGCACTGACGAGCGTATTGCTGCTTTAGTGGAAGCAGGTGTCGATATTTTATTAATAGACACCTCACACGGTCACTCAGAGGGTGTATTAGAGCGCGTGCGTCAAACCCGCGCTATGTACCCGGATTTACAGATAGTAGCGGGTAACGTCGCCACTGCTGAAGGCGCCAAAGCCTTAGCTTTAGCTGGCGCTAACGCGGTAAAAGTGGGCATAGGCCCGGGTTCTATTTGTACCACCCGTATTGTGACAGGTTGTGGGGTACCACAACTGACGGCTATCTCTGATGCAGTAGATGGTGTGCAGGGCATGGACGTTTGTATTATCGCAGACGGTGGTATCCGTTTCTCCGGTGATATTGCCAAAGCTTTGGTGGCTGGTGCGCATTGTGTGATGGTAGGTTCAATGTTTGCCGGTACTGAAGAAGCGCCGGGTGAAGTGGAACTGTATCAGGGCCGTTACTACAAGTCTTACCGTGGTATGGGTTCCTTAGGTGCTATGGCTCAGCGTAATGGCTCGTCTGACCGTTATTTCCAGGGCAGCAACAATGCTGAGAAGTTAGTACCAGAGGGTATTGAAGGCCGTGTGGCTTATAAAGGCCCAATAGGCACTATTATTCACCAGCAAATGGGTGGCTTGCGCTCTTCTATGGGCTTAACAGGTTGTTCTACTATTGCTGAAGTCCGGACTAAGCCGGTCTTTGTGAAAGTGACTTCTGCTGGTATGGGTGAATCGCACGTGCATGATGTGCAAATCACCAAAGAAGCCCCCAACTACCGCCTGGGCTAATAGTGTTTTCGAGGCTGGCTTAGCGCCAGCCTCTGTCTTTTTTGATAGTCGATATTTGTGAAAATAAGGTGATTATGAGCAAAAACATTCACTTCCATCGTATTTTGATCCTCGATTTCGGATCACAATACACTCAGCTGATCGCCCGTCGGGTGCGTGAAATTGGCGTGTACTGTGAACTCTGGGCATGGGACGTTACTGCTGAACAAATCGCTGAATTTGCGCCAACAGGTATTATTTTATCCGGTGGTCCTGAAAGTGTGACCGAAGCCGGCTCGCCCCGTGCACCTGCTTATGTGTTTGAAGCTGGTGTACCAGTGTTGGGTGTCTGCTACGGCATGCAGACCATGGCAGAGCAACTGGGTGGTAAAGTCGCCAGTTCTGAGCACCGTGAATTTGGTTATGCTCAGGTTGAAATGATTGCTCCGAATGCCATGTTCGCAGGCATTGAAGATCATCTGAACGAACAAGGTCACGGCTTATTGGATGTCTGGATGAGCCACGGCGACAAAGTGGTGCAAATCCCACAAGGTTTTGTCACTACAGCCCAAACCCCAACTTGCCCTCATGCTGCTATGGCTGACGAAGCCCGTCAGTTCTACGGCGTGCAGTTCCACCCTGAAGTGACGCACACCCGTCAGGGCCTGCGGATGTTAGAGCAGTTTGTGGTGGATATCTGTGGTTGTGAAAAACTCTGGACGCCAGCCACCATCATTGATGACGCTATTGTTAACATCAAAAAGCAGGTTGGTGATGATCAGGTGATTTTAGGTTTATCAGGTGGGGTCGACTCTTCAGTGGTCGCCATGCTGTTACACCGTGCCATAGGCAAAAACCTGACTTGTGTCTTCGTCGATAACGGCTTATTGCGTTTAAATGAAGGCACCCAGGTGATGGAAATGTTTGGTGATCATTTTGGTCTGAACATTATCCATGTCAAAGCCGAAGACCGCTTCCTGGATGCCTTAAAAGGTGTGTCAGAACCTGAAGCCAAACGTAAAATTATCGGCCGCGTTTTTGTTGAGGTTTTTGACGAAGAAGCGAAAAAACTGACCAATGCTAAGTGGTTAGCTCAGGGCACTATTTACCCTGACGTGATTGAATCTGCCGCTTCTAAAACCGGTAAAGCTCATGTGATTAAGTCGCACCATAACGTCGGTGGTTTACCTGCGGATATGAAGATGGGGTTAGTTGAGCCACTGCGTGAGCTGTTTAAAGACGAAGTGCGTAAAGTAGGTTTAGCTTTAGGTTTACCTTACGACATGCTGTACCGTCACCCTTTCCCAGGCCCTGGTTTAGGTGTACGTGTGTTAGGCGAAGTGAAAAAAGAATACTGTGATTTATTACGCAAAGCCGACGCCATTTTTATCGAAGAGCTGCGTAATTCAGGCTGGTATGACAAAGTCAGCCAGGCCTTTACCGTATTCCTGCCGGTGAAATCTGTGGGCGTAATGGGCGATGGCCGCAAATACGACTGGGTTGTGTCAATTCGTGCCGTAGAAACCATCGACTTTATGACAGCACACTGGGCGCATTTGCCTTATGAGCTGTTAGGTACTATCTCTAACCGTATTATCAATGAAGTAAACGGTATTTCCCGCGTGGTGTATGACATCTCTGGAAAACCACCAGCAACTATTGAGTGGGAATAATCTCCCCTTCGTACTTGAAGCCGCAGCGTTGTTGACTGCGTGTTCTCGCCCAAGTCACATAGGACAACTATGCTCCTTGGGTCTCGAACACTTGTCGCCTAGTTGCAACTCCAATTACTTTAGGTAGATCCTTCGTACTTGAAGCCGCAGCTTTGAGTCGATTGGGTAGACAAGGGGCAGATTTAATCTGCCCCTTTTGTTTTTTACAGCTTATTAATTTCGTGTTTCAACTGATAGGATTTGTCCGTCACTATAGTCTCTAAAGTCGCAACCCGTTGTTTCAGCTGTTCAATTTGCTGACGAAGCTCATCACTGCTGGCTGATGATTGTTGTAACTTAATTTTAGTTTTGTTGTGGTTTTCATAAAACGCATAGGCAAAAGCGCCTAAGACTGCGATAAAGCCTACGTCAAATACACCCATGATCATCCCTCTGTGTAGATTAAAAACAGTACTGGTTAAGCAATAGCTATACCATAGTGATTATTTCATTCATTATCAAAGTGTTAGCTCTTTATGCGCTATTTCATTTGTAACAAAATAACTAAAAGATAGTCAAAATCTTAACCAGAGCTGGTAAAATTAGCCAGATCCGGAAGTGAGAGAAGAGGCCAGGGTGACAGCAGACGACGATTTATACTGGATGCAGTATGCCTTGCAACTGGCCGATAAGGCCGAACAAAGTGGCGAAATTCCTGTGGGTGCTGTGCTGGTCAAAGACGGCCTGGTGCTGGGGGAGGGCTGGAATCAGTCTATTCAACTGCACGACCCCTCTGCTCATGCCGAGATGATGGCAATTCGCCAGGCAGCAGAAAAAGTGGGCAATTACCGCCTGCTTGACTGCACTTTGTATGTCACTTTAGAGCCTTGTGCTATGTGTGCTGGTCTTTTAGTGCACAGCAGAGTAAAACGTCTGGTGTTTGGCGCTAAAGATGCAAAAACAGGTGCTGCTGGCTCAGTGCTGGATATAGTGCGGCATCCGGTGCTTAATCACCAGTTGGAAGTGCAGGACGGTCCACTGGCGCAGCAATGTGCAGACAAACTCTCTGAATTTTTCCGCCGTCGCAGGGCAGAACAAAAGGCGTTAAAACAGCAGGAAAAACAACAGAGTATAGGGGAAGGGCAGGTTAAGCTATAGCCTCGCTGACGTTAGCCAAATCCTGAATAGACTGAAAGGAACGACGGCGCCGGTTTAACTTCAGCATCGCCATATTACGGCTGACTCGTCTTCTGCTGGATGCAACATCCATTAATCGCCGCTTGCGCAGCATTTTCGGTTTTTTACGTTTTAACATTCAATGACTCCAAATTAATTTCGCTAATATAAAAGCTTAGCTACAGACTTACAAGATTAAGACTGCTTAGGAGTGCCGATGTTCCCGGACTTTTCTGCTGGATTTACTGCTTTATCACCAAACTGTTCGTTAAGCCGCTGTTTTTGCTGATCTAACCTTTGTTCGGTTTTTCTTTTTTCATCCACCCATAACAGCGTATCGTAGAAACGGCGCACGTTTTCGACATAATAAACGGCCTGAGCACCGCGGGCGTACCCCAGTCTGGTGTTCTGGTAATAACGTCTTTGCTGCAGTAATGGTAAACGTTGCTTCACTTCATGCCATTGATCAGGATTGGCGCCGTCCTTCTCTGTCAGCACCCTGGCGCTTTCAACATGACCCCAACCAATATTGTAAGCAGCTATTGCAAACCAAAGCCGGTCCGGCATCTGAATACGCTCAGGAATACTCTCCAGCATACGTTGCAGATACTTACTACCGCCCCTGATGCTTTGTGCCGGGTCCAGGCGACTGCTGACTCCCATCATCTGCGCTGTGCCTACTGTTAACATCATCATGCCGACCACACCAGTAGAACTGCGGGCATCAGGCTGCCAGTTCGATTCCTGATAGCCGATAGCGGCCAGTAAACGCCAGTCGAAGTTACCTGCATATTTTTCAAATAACGGCTGATAACGGGGTAAATCTTTTTCAATGGCTTTGATGTAATCCAGAGTCGCGACGTAATCAAAACGGCGGATATGACCAAAGTATTTATCTTCCAGGCTCAATAAATCACCGGACTGATAATTCTGGCCAAAAAATTCAATCAATACGGCCCAGAAGGAATCGTCTGCTTTATTACTTAACAGCCAGGCGACCGGCTGTTGTTCTTTGACCTTAAAGGCCACTGTTAAGTTGGGGAAAAAACGCTGATTCACTGCCAATAAATTGGAGTCGACCAGGGTATAAGGAATTTTGCCGTCTTCAACCTGTTGCAACAGCTCATCAGCATCTTCGGATTCACTTTCCTGCCATTGCAACTGGGGATGTTCTTTTTGCACAGCAGTTAAAGTTTCAGCCAGAGAGCTGTCTTTGGGCACCAGAATGGGCTCTTTGATATCTGCAAAACTATTTGGCTTGTCCTGGCCTTTACGGTACACCAGCACTTCGTTTCGCCATAAATAAGCGGGCGCTATGCGGTATTTCTGTTTCCGGCTTTCGGTGACAGCTAGTCCGCCAGCAATATAATCGACCTGACCTGAGTCCAGTTTTTGCAGCAGCTCTTCGCGCTGATAACTGGGGAAGAGCTCCAGTTCCACTCCTAATTTTTCAGCTAAAGCCACTGATAATTCGTAGTCGTAACCTGTTGGGCCATCGGCCCCGACGTAATAGCTGGTAGGGCTGTTTAAAATACCAACACGAAGGCTATCTCTTTGATAAATTTCATGAAGCTGTACAGGTTCCTGTACCGGAGTACAAGAAACTACTGCTGTTAATACAGCTGCTGAAATACCAAATCGAATCATCCGGTTCTGCCTTTCATCAAAAAGAGCGCCATTTATACCAAAATTCCTGCTGGTCGTCAGATCTTATTCATACCATTGCCAGCGTTTTTTCTTTATAATGCGGCGCCTGATTTTGGGTTCCATTGTCGCTCAACCAACGGAAAAAAAACCTATGTTGATCCTGCGTGGTGCACCTGCACTGTCCGAGTTTAGAGTTCAGAAGTTCCTCGATCTTTGTATTAAAGCCAATTTGCCTGTGAATGGTGTGTATGCCGAATTTATGCATTTTGCTGATTTAAGCAGCGAACTGTCGGCTGAGCAACAGACAACCTTAAGCAAGTTGCTGACTTACGGACCTACGATCGTCAGCCATAGCCCTGAAGGTTTATTGCTGCTGGTGACGCCACGCCCTGGCACTATCTCTCCATGGTCATCCAAAGCGACTGATATCGCCAAAAACTGTGGCCTGAGTCAGGTCAAACGTTTAGAACGTGGTGTGGCTTATTATATCCAGACCACAGCCACTTTAACTGAAGCGCAGTTACAGCAACTTAAAGGCTTAGTGCACGACCGTATGATGGAAGTGGTGTTCAGCGAATTTGAAGAAGCCTCTGCATTATTCCATAAAGCTGAACCAGCGCCTTTAAGTTCAGTGGATATTATCAAAGGTGGCCGTGAAGCTTTAGTCAAAGCCAATATCGAGATGGGCCTGGCTTTAGCCGACGATGAAATCGATTATCTGGTGACCAATTTTAATCAGTTGGGCCGCAATCCAAACGATATTGAGCTTTATATGTTTGCGCAGGCCAACTCTGAGCACTGCCGTCATAAAATTTTTAACGCCGACTGGACCATAGATGGTGAACAACAGCCGAAGTCGCTGTTTAAGATGATCAAAAATACCTTTGAGAAAACGCCGGATCATGTGTTGTCTGCTTATAAAGACAACGCCGCTGTAATGACAGGCTCAAAAGCCGGTCGTTTTTTCCCGTCTGCAGACACTCAGGAATATGGCTACAACCATGAAGATATTCATGTGTTGATGAAAGTGGAAACTCACAACCATCCTACTGCTATTTCTCCATTCCCGGGCGCTGCTACAGGTTCTGGTGGTGAAATCCGTGACGAAGGTGCAACAGGTGTTGGCGCCAAACCAAAAGCTGGCCTGACAGGTTTCTCCGTATCCAACTTACGTATTCCGGGTTTTGAACAACCCTGGGAAACCGATTTTGGTAAGCCGGATCGGATAGTCACTGCTTTAGATATCATGACCGAAGGCCCTTTGGGGGGTGCTGCCTTTAACAACGAGTTTGGCCGTCCGAATATTCTGGGTTACTTCCGTACTTACGAAGAAAAAGTACCAAGCCACAACGGCGAAGAAGTACGTGGCTACCACAAGCCTATTATGATTGCCGGTGGTATGGGCAATATCCGTGCTGAGCACGTGCAAAAAGGTCAAATGCCTGTTGGCGCCAAGTTAGTGGTGCTGGGTGGCCCGGCGATGAATATTGGTTTGGGTGGTGGCGCTGCTTCGTCTATGGCGTCAGGCCAGTCGGCTGAAGATTTGGATTTTGCTTCAGTACAACGTGAAAACCCTGAAATTGAACGCCGTTGCCAGGAAGTGATAGACCGCTGCTGGCAGCTGGGCGATCAAAACCCTATTTGTTTTATCCATGACGTAGGTGCAGGTGGGTTATCCAACGCCTTCCCTGAGCTGGTCAACGATGGTGGTGTCGGTGGTAAGTTCGAGTTACGTAACGTACCTAACGACGAACCTGGCATGTCACCACTGGAGATCTGGTGTAACGAATCACAAGAGCGTTACGTGATGGCGATCCCTGCCGACCGTATGCCGGTATTCGAACAGATTTGTAAGCGTGAACGTGCACCTTATGCCGTAGTAGGCGAAGCCACAGCTGAACACCACCTGACCTTATCAGACCAGCATTTTGGTAATACGCCTATTGATTTGCCATTGAACGTGCTGCTGGGCAAAGCACCTAAAATGCACCGTGATGTGAAAAGTCAGGTCACCGAAGGTAAAGCTTTAGATCTGAATGGCGTGACTGTGGCCGATGCCGCTGAGCGTTTATTACGTTTACCTACTATTGCTGAAAAAACTTTCCTGATCACCATAGGCGACCGCACAGTCACAGGTTTAGTGGCGCGTGATCAGATGGTAGGTCCATGGCAGGTGCCTGTCGCCAACTGTGGTGTCACTGCAGCATCCTATGACACTTATCATGGTGAAGCCATGTCGATGGGTGAACGCACTCCTGTGGCTTTATTAGACTTCGCCGCTTCTGCCCGTTTGGCAGTGGCTGAATCTATTACTAACATTGCAGCCACTCAGATTGGTGATATTAAACACATTAAACTGTCGGCGAACTGGATGTCTGCAGCAGGTCACCCTGGTGAAGACGCCGGTTTATATCAGGCGGTGAAAGCCATAGGTGAAGAGTTATGTCCTGCTATGGGGTTAACTATCCCTGTAGGTAAAGACTCGATGTCGATGAAAACCAGCTGGCAACAGGATGGTGAGCAGAAGACAGTGACTTCACCTTTATCGCTGATTATCACAGCTTTTGCCCGTGTTGAAGATGTACGCCGTACTGTAACACCACAGCTGCGCACCGACAAAGGCGCAAGCAGCCTGATCCTGTTGGATTTAGGCCAGGGCGCCAACCGTTTAGGCGCGTCCTGTTTAGCTCAGGTTTACAAACAGTTAGGCCAAACAGCGCCGGATCTGGAAAGCCCTGAATTACTGATGAACTTCTATCAGGCAGTGCAGGCTTTAGTGGCTCAGCAGAAATTACTGGCCTACCACGACCGCTCTGACGGTGGTTTATTTGTCACCCTGGCTGAAATGGCTTTTGCCGGTAAAGCTGGTGTCAAAGTGGATATCCAGGGCTTAGGCACAGATAACTTAGCTGTACTTTTCAGCGAAGAGTTAGGTGCTGTCATTCAAGTCGCAAACAGCGATTTGCCTGTGGTGCAGGCGATTTTAGCTCAGCATAACTTATCTGCGGTTTCGCATTTATTAGGTGAAGTCACCATGGACGATCAAATTCAGATCAGTCGTGGCGACCAGCTGGTGTACAGCAACAGCCGTACTACCTTACGTACCATTTGGGCTGAAACCACCTATCAGATGCAGCTGATGCGTGATAACCCTGAAGGCGCCCGTCAGGAGTTTGTGGCCAAAGCGGACGTGACAGACCCTGGCTTAAATGCAAAATTAAGTTTTGATCTGAACGAAGATGTGGCTGCACCTTATATCCTCAAAGGCGTACAGCCGAAAGTCGCTATTTTGCGTGAGCAGGGTGTGAACTCTCATGTTGAGATGGCTGCTGCCTACAACAGAGCCGGCTTTAATGCGGTTGACGTGCATATGAGCGACATTTTGTCAGGTCGTCGTTCTTTAGCTGAATTTAACGGTTTAGTGGCGTGCGGCGGTTTCTCCTACGGTGACGTGTTAGGGGCTGGTGAAGGCTGGGCCAAGTCAGTGCTGTTTAACGACAAAGCCCGTGCTGAATTTGCCGCGTTTTTCGAGCGCGAAAGCACCTTCAGTTTAGGGGTCTGTAACGGTTGTCAGATGATGTCGAATCTGAAGAGCCTGATCCCAGGTGCTGATTTATGGCCACGTTTCGTCCGTAACAAGTCTGAGCGTTTTGAAGCCCGTTTCAGCCTGGTGGAAGTACAGGAAAGTGCCTCTTTATTCTTTAAAGGCATGGCCGGTTCCCGTATGCCTATCGCTGTCTCTCATGGTGAAGGTCATGCCGAGTTTGCGTCACAAGCTGCGCTGCAGGCGGCCGATCAAAGCGGCACAGTGGCGTTACGTTTTGTTGATAACTACGGCAACGTGACCACACAGTACCCGTCGAATCCAAACGGTTCACCGCTGGGTATTACCTCGTTAACGACGACAGATGGCCGTGTCACTATCATGATGCCTCACCCTGAGCGGGTCTTCCGCACTGTGGCGAACAGCTGGCATCCGGATGAATGGCAGGAAGACAGTCCGTGGATGCGGATGTTCCGCAACGCCAGGGTCTGGTTAGGCTAATAACGTAAAAATGATAAATACAAGACCTGTTTCGGCAGGTTTTGTGTTTTATGTAACGTTTGTTTTAAATTTTTTGCATAAATTTATTGTATTTGCAGATATTTTCGTTTTTCCCTTGATCCTTCTTTGGTTTTTTTACACACTAGCTCCATCTCTGTTTATTCACCTGCTTGAGTAAGATGTCCGACATGAAGTCGGTGAGACCTGAAGGATAAGGTATGGAAGTTGTAGTTAGCTCCGGACAATCTGACAATAAAGAATGGCTGTCCCATGTCAAAATTGGCCAGCGTTTTGACCTTGAATTATTGGATCAACGCAAAAGCCGTTGTAGCTGCGAACTGGTGGGCTATAAAGCCGGCAAATATGTATTGTTTAGGGTAGATGATGACACTTTACCAGATCGTTTTTTTATTAATGGTCTGGCCGTGGTGTGCCGCTTTTTAGTGGAAGATTCAGTTGGCGAATGTTTTGCTTTTAAATCTGAATTACTGCAGTTGACCCGTTTTCCGGATAAATTAGCTGTGATCAGCTTTCCCTCAGCTATACAACGTCGTGCTTTACGTAATGAAAGACGAAGCAGCATTTTTATTCCTGCCACAGTGCGTCTGAATCTGGAAGTTGTGCATAACAGCCGAAGTTTTAACGGCCATTTGATTGATGTATCCAGCGGTGGTTGCCGTTTCCTGTTTGATCCCTCTCATCAGGGCGGTAAAGTGAATCTTGCACCTGTGATCTTGCATATTCAGTGCGAAAAAACTGGTATAGATCAGAAAATTCCAGGCGAAGTACGTAACTCCAGACTGGAAGAACGTGGCTTATCTATAGGTATCCAGTTTAATGTACCACAGCTGCATTTAGACAAGTTGGCCGTTGCTTCCTGAAAAAAAGCCCTTCTGACCCAATCATTCGTTGATTCAGAAGGGCTGCTATTTAACTAAAACGAATAACGGGCACCAATCATCCAGACATAAGGATCGATACTGACGTCAACGGATTGGATACTGTTGTCGTTTACCAGCACACGACCTTCGGTATCTATATCCATTTTACTTAGCATCAGATGAGCACTCCATTGCTCTGCCAGTTTGATATTGACACCAGCCTGCATCGCTAATCCCCATGAGTCTTTTAATTTCAGCTCTACCTTGTCGTTTGCGTCTGTCACATTTAACGCCTCTAAGGTGTTTATTAACTCAGCCGATACTTCTTCCTGAAAGAAGTTGGTGTAATTAACACCTAAGCCTATAAAAGGATCGAATCTGCTGTCACCCAGATCAAGGTGGTACTGAGCTAATAAAGTCGGAGGTAAATGTTTGCTGCTGCCCAAAGCCAAACCATCTATGGCTGAACCTTTTACTTTTACATCATGGCTGAATGGGGTGGCCGCTATCAGTTCCAGCGTCCAGTTTTTATCCAGTTGGTAGTCTATCGTAATGCCCAATTGGGTGTTGGTATTCACTGTGACTTCAGTGGAGTTGGCTGGCAAACCAGCTACTGTTTCCACCACATTCAGATGAGTACTGGAGTCTTGAGGTGCAACACTAATAGCACCCACATTGACTGACCAGTTGGCCAGAGCCGGAGCTGCAGAAGCGGCTAATAATAACGAGGCTATTGTTTTATAACTTGTTTTCATCAGAATGATCCTTAGCTTGAGAAACTGGCGTCATTCTGCGCTTTTGATGTTCTGAAACTTTGCCCCAGATCAATAGTTGCTATAAAGCCTTACTCTGTTTAGGGTTTTTATTGATATAAAACAAAAAAGTGGTGGGTGGGAACTATAAAAGCAGCCTGAGGAGTTCTGCTCAGGCTGCTCTTCGCACTGGCTCAGGCAATATAGCGGGCTTTTTTATTGTCCTTAAGTTTTGTCATGTCCACCAGCACCAAACCGTCGACACAATCGGCAAAGTCAGGATCCACACCAAAGGCCAAAAAGCGCACACCACCGGGTTCGGTCAGTTCACTGTATTGTTTATACAAAGTTGGGATACTGACGCCCATATTAGCCAGCAGGTGCTTTAACTGGACAAAATCCTGGCTGTAATTATCGCCGCTAAAATGCTGTTGTAACTGACTCATAGTTTCCATAGGTAATTCATAAGGAATGTTCGGTTCAGCACTTTGTTCAGGGCAGCGGAAATACAGGCTGTAGAAATACACCATCAGATCTCTGGCCGCTTTTGGGTAGCTGTTGGATAAACTGACGCCACCAAACAAATAGCGGATCTCCGGGTTCTGCTTTAAGTAAGCGCCTATGCCATACCATAAATAATCCAGGCTACGTTTACCCCAGTAACGTGGCTGGACAAAACTACGGCCAAGCTCCAGCCCCTGATCTAAATAAGGGGTCATTGCCTGATTAAAACGGAATAATGAGGCTGTATACAAACCGGCCAGGCCTTTCTCCGCCATCACTTTGGCTGTGTTGGCAAAGCGGTAAGCGCCCACTATTTCTAAGTCGTCTTTGTCCCATAAAATCAGTTGCTCATAGTAGCTGTCGTATTGGTCAATATCACGGCGCTGACCACTGCCTTCACCAACGGCTCTGAAAGCAATTTCGCGTAAACGACCGATTTCGCGCAGTACAGGTGAGCTTTGCTGATACTGGTATAAATAAATTTGTTTGCCATCACTGGTTTCACCCAACAGAGGGCAAGCTTCCACTGCTTTTTTCAGCAAAATGCGATCTTCAGGGTGAGCTATCGCAGTTTGGGTTTTAAACAGCGGGGATTTATCTTTAGCCAGGCGATACAGGTGCTTTTTAAACAGTTTTACTTTGGCCTGAGTTTCTAACTGCAGATGGGCGAAGCTGTCATAAGGAATTTGTTCACCAATCCGCATCGCGATGTTTTTATGCTTCTGATTAAACATCTCCTGTACCAGCAACATAGTGGCCAGAGGTTTGTAAATCATCGAAGCGCCATAAAACATCGCTGAGTTACGGCCATCTATATAAATCGGCAAAATAGGCGCTTTGGCATTCATCGCAAAACGTAAAAAACCACCATGCCACTTGCCATCCCGGATCCCATTGGGTTTTAAGCGCGATACTTCACCTGCAGGAAATAAAATCAGTGCACCCTCAGCGGCTAAGTGATCACTGATACGGTCAATCCGGCTGCGCTCTGTGCCGCCGCTCATATTATTCACTGGCAATAATAAGGAATGCAGGGGCTCTACGGCCATTAATAGTTGGTTGGCTATCACTTTGACGTCGGGCCGTATATCACGCACCAGTTTAATCAGGGCCAGACCATCTAAGGAGCCTATAGGGTGGTTGGCAATAATCACTACCCGCCCGGTGCTTGGAATACGCTCCACTTCGTTATCACGCACTGCATAAGCGAAGTTAAAGTAATCCAGCACTTGTTCTACAAATTCAATGCCCTGCAAATGCGGATAACGTTTGGCGAAAGCAATAAATTCCTGTTCGTGCAGCAGTTGGCGCAGAGCGCCTTTGACCGGTTTGGCTAACCAGGGTTTTTGTTCGAGTTTTGGCAGATGGGTTTGCATCATTTGGTCAACACTGATCATAGCTTTGTCTCTGTAAGCACCATTATCTGTGTTGAGAGTAGGGGGAGAAGATGACAAAAATGCGTCAGTTTTATGGCTTTTTGTGGAAATTTTAATCAGGGTTAGCTCTGTATAGACCCAGGACACCTGAAGTTGCAGTCAACAAAGCTGCAGCTTCAAGGGCGGAGGAATAATGCTGCTCAGGCGACTTTGCTTTGAGCAGGTTGTTCTTCGCTAAGCACGGCCAGTGGCATAGCGGCCAGCGTATGGCTTTGTTCCGTCCAGTGATACAGTGTCAGTGAGCCATCCTGCTGCTCTATCAGGGCTGTGCAGTTATCAATCCAGTCGCCATCGTTGCAGTAAATAATGCCATCCTGCAGGCTGATTTCCGGATGATGAATATGACCACAGACCACACCGTCAAAACCTGAGCGTTTGGCTTTGGCGACCGCTGCATCCCGGTAACGGGCAATCGCCTGCTGAGCGCCCGGCACTTTGCTTTTAATAAACGCCGCCAAACTGAAATAACGCCCACCTAAAGCACGGCGAATACGGTTGCTCCAGCGGTTTAAAAATAATAGGAAGTCGTACAGGTTGTCACCCAGCCAGGCGTGAAAACGGCCAAAGTTGACCTCTTTATCAAACTCATCACCGTGCAATAGCAGCAGCTTCTTGCCCAAAGCAGTGGTGTGGCAACCACGTAATTGCAATTTGATGGTGCCAAACTGACGGCCTGCCCAATGGCGGAATTCTTCGTCATGGTTGCCTGGAATATAAATCACTTCAGTGCCCTGATCGGCTTTGGCCAGCAGGCTTTGGATCACGGCATTTTGTTCCGGACTCCAGCACACTTGTTTTTGCATAGCCCACAAGTCGAGGATATCGCCCAGCAGGTAAATGGTGTCGGCTTTGGTGTGATTGAGGAAGTTCAGCAGATAGGTGGCCTGACAGTCTTTATTTCCTAAATGAATGTCAGACAAGAAGATAGTTCGACAATGCAGCATACAAAGCTCCTGCGAATTGTTGGCCTTGGTTCTTCAGGCTCGGGTAGAATGGGGTCAACCCATGTCAGAGATATGACGAAAACTTGAAGCTTTGGTGAACTGATGTCGATAGCCCTGGTGATCCCCGATCGTAAATTAGATTCGTTAGTTGAGAAGTTAAGTGCCTTATTGCCTGGCGTATTAATTCAGCAATGGCCAAATTACAGCGCGCCTGAACAGGTGCAGATGGCAGTGGTATGGAAGCAACCCCAAGGCTCATTGGCAGCATTAAGTAATTTAAAAACTCTGCAGTCCTTTGGCGCCGGAGTCGACAGCATAGTGTCGGATCCGACTTTGCCTGATTTGCCCTTAAGCCGCATTGTTGACCCTGCTTTGGCGTCTTCTATGGTGAATTATCTCTCTGGCATAGTGCTGCATTATCAACTGCGGCTGGATGTATTTCAGCGTCAGCAGCAACACAAGCTCTGGAAACCTAAAAGCCCACGCTTAATAAAGCATATTTGTGTATTGGGTTTGGGTGAGCTGGGGCAGGCCGTAGCGCAGTATTTTTTACAGCAAGGTTATCAGGTCAGTGGCTGGTCACGCAGTGTAAAACAGCTGGATGGTATTCAGAGTTACGCTGGTGAAGAAGGTTTTAAACAGGCCGTCTCTGATGCTGATTTGGTGATTTGTTTGGTACCTCTGACTGCAGAGACAACGAACTTTTTAAATGCAGAACGTTTTGCGGCCTTTAAACCAGGTGCCATTTTTGTCAATGTAGCCCGGGGGGCTATAGTTGATGATGCTGCATTAGTCGCTGCTTTAGACTCTGGCCAGTTACAGGCTGCTTGTCTGGATGTCTTTCGTGAAGAGCCTTTGCCTGCTACTGA
The DNA here is from genome assembly GCA_946482615.1 of uncultured Chromatiaceae bacterium. Next base: position 15,462 of record CAMLSF010000013.1, read on the forward strand.
TCCATACTGGCAGCATCCGGCTGTGCTGGTGACGCCTCATTGTTCTGCGGTGACTAACGTAGATACAGCTATTCATCAGATTGTTGAAAATTATCAACGTACGTTAAATGGGCTACCTTTAAAACATCTGGTCAACAGGGAAAGGGGCTACTGATGGCAAGTTTTATCATTGAAAAACACGGTCATGTTGCGCTGTTACAACTGACAGCAGCTGAAAAACGTAATTTATTAACTCCTGACATTGCCTTACAAATTGCGGCCGCTGTGCATCAACTTAGTCTGGACGATGAACTGAAAGTCTTGTGTGTGATGGGCACGGAACGGGCTTTTTGTGCCGGTGCTGATTTAGCTGTGTTACAACATGCGGCAGATGGAGATGGCACAGAACTCAGGCAGTTGTATCAGGCTTTTAGTCAGGTGGCTGATTCTCCGCTGTTGACCATAGCTCTAGTGAATGGTCCTGCTGTTGGGGCAGGTATGAATCTGGCCATGGTCTGCGACATCCGCCTTGCCAGTAAAGAGGCCTGGTTTGACAGTCGTTTTTTTCAGCTGGCTTTGCATCCTGGTGGCGGTCACGGCTGGTTACTGCCTCAATTGATCGGTTGGCAACAAGCTATGGCTATGTTGTTTTGTGGTGAAAAACTAACGGCTGAACAGGCCTGGCAATATGGTTTAGTCAAAGAAGTGCTGGCAGTGGATCAATTATTGCCCAGAGCTTTGGCGATGACGGCTGATTTAGCCACTGTGCCTGCTGCTTTGGTGCGACAAACCAAAAGCTCTATGCGTCAGTTAGTGCATTGCAAAGAACATAGTCAGGCGGTAGAGTTTGAATATCAGCAACAATTTTACAGTTTACAACAGGACGCTGCCCGTCAGGCGATAGCTGCTTTACAGCAAAAACTCGCAACAAAAAGCTAAGCCTATCCACAAAATCGTTTTAAACAGAGGCGCATCTTGGGTCTCTGCCTGTCTCTTTATCAGAAAATTGACTGTAAATGATTGTAAATCTTGTAACTAAACAACAAGTTGTCTACACTGGTTTTGGGTTGATCAAGATCCACAAAAAAGCAAGAACAATAACAATATTTTTTAGTCTGAGGTTTTGTATGCGTAAAGCGTCCAGTCGCGGTTTTGGCTTTACTGCAATCGCCATTTTGGTGTTATTAATGGCATTGTCGGCTTTTTTAACAAAGGCTGAAGCTACACAAGTGACTCAAAGTTCACAAGGACAGCAGTCGGTCGATGGAATGAACTGATCAAAAGCCCCCACCTGGTGGGGGTTTTTGTTATTTTTTCTGATGCCGTTCGCGGTTTTCCCGTTTTTGCTCCGCATTTTTCTGCAACAACACATAAGTGGCAGTGTAACCACCGTGAGGTTTCAAGGCGGTATGGCAAGCCAGTACTTCTGGTATTTGTGGCAGCCATTTAAAGCAGTAGCTTTTCAGTATAGCCGGATGAGGTTTGCTGTCGCGTCCCATTCCATGGTGGATCAATAAAGTCCGGATCCCACGTTGATGACAATCCGCAATAAAACTGAACAGAGCAGCACGGGCTTCCACCAGAGTTTTACCTAACAGGTTCAGAGTGGCGTCCATCTGGTATTTGCCCAGCCGCAGATTCTTGTAGACCCCATCCTGCACACCATCTTTTTTATAGGCAATAACATCGTCAGGCGCAACCAGATCGACATACTCCATGGAAAGGTAATTAGGATCGTATTCCATTTCCTGTTCTGCTGCTTTACGCCGTGCCAGCTGGGCCAGACTTGGGTGATGTTCGCCATTAAGATCGGCCAGCGCATCTGCATTTAAGCGTTTTACACCAGCCATTTCCTGTAAAAACAAGTCCAGCTCTTCGTCATGCATTTGTACTACTCCACCTTAAGCTGACCGGGATTGCCGTATTATATACGCCTCTGATTTGAAGCCACAGCACTCTTCTGCAGGTTTTTCATCAGTTGCTTCCCTCAGTTGCCAGAGGCATAAAAAGAAGCTTTCACAATCAATTGATTAAGATGTTTTCGATACAAAAATTGATAATTAATAACATTTTGTTAACTTTGGGCTATGCTTTAAAGCCACTTTCATCTTTGCAAGGAGAGCATCATGATCCCTGAACGGCTTTATGAAACTTTACCTTACCTTTATGTGATCAGCGGTTCGCAAAGCGTATTATGGTTGCCGCATTGGACTGCTGCCTTATTTGGCGTTGTATTGATATTTGTTGGTGCAGTTGTTTGGGTGATACGCACTGACAAGCGTCGCAGTCCATACGGCATCAAATTTAAAGAACAGGGGGCTTTGCCATTTTGGTGTTATGAGTTGCAGCCTTTTATTTATCTGAGCAGTGGTGTTTTATTATTTAACTATGCGCAGAGTTTTTTGCTGTATCCGTCAGCGATGATTTTTCTGGTGGTCGGTATACAACTCTGGTTATGCCGGATTTGCTGGCGCCGGCATTCCTGAGTCAGGGCTTGAGGTCAGGGGTGTGATGAAAACCAAAAGAGGGCTGCAGCAATCAACCCCTGCTGTTTGCGCAATTGATATTTAGCACACTGCTCGTTGCTTTGGCCCTCAAAACACAAATACAAAGTTTGTTCATCTTCTGCCAATACTGCGCGTTGATTGGTGTCAAGAATAATGCCTTCCTTACCAAACCAGCCGGGCATGTAAATACTTTGAGTGGTTAATCCGGCGCTGTGGTATTCAAGCAATTGAGGTGTAGGGGCTATGATCAAAGCGGCGAGCGCCAGTACCATCAGGCCACTCCATAGTTTGAGCGTTTTGGCTATAGATGTGTTTGCCTGCTCTTCAGAGTTCATCCGGGCTGCCGGACGCGAAACAGTGCGCGTAACCGAAGTTGGTGTCGCTGTTGTTTGCGGTTGAGTGAGTGGTTTTTTATTGCCGGCTTTTTTTAATAGTTTTTGTTTGTCGGCCTCGCTTAAAAGCGAGGCCTTTTTAATTTGCTTGGCCATTAGTGACGTAAGTTAACTGTGCTGTTGGCAACAGTTTCGGTCATGATGAGCCATGCTTGCAAGTTTTGTTTTAATGAATCCGGGTCTATTTTGTCCAGCGTGTCGTTTGGTGTGTGGTGATAGTCAAAATAGTCAGTGCCATCTTGTGACAAAGCTACCACTGGTACACCGGCCTGAGCTAATACAGACACATCAGGACCGCCGTAGGTGGTATTGCCGCCTAAAGCAATATTCAGATGAGCCAGTTTTTGTTGTAACTCTTTAGCAAAAGGCAGGGCTTTGTCACCAAAACGGCTTTCAATTTGCCAGATGCGGCCTGCACCAAAATCGGACTCTGCAGCTAACACATGTTTGCCTAAATCCTGATGATGTTTGGCTGCATAAGCCCGGGCACCTAACAGTCCACCTTCTTCGTTGCCATATAACACAACACGGATAGTACGTTTAGGTCTGACTTTTTGTTTAATTAAAGCGCCGGTCGCCATAGCTAAAGCCACTCCTGCACCATCATCCAAGGCCCCAGTGCCCTGATCCCATGAATCCAGATGACCACTGATCAGCACAATTTCTTCAGGTTTTTCTGAACCTGTAATTTCTGCTATGACGTTATGACTGGTTGCTGTTTGCAGTTGGTTCTCCATTTGTAGTTTTAATTCTACTTTGGGTGAAATTTTCAGCATCTTTTCCAGATTCTGCGCATCAGGCACAGAGATGGCAACAGCAGGAATTTTAGGAATAGCTTCGTCGTATTTCATTGTTCCGGTATGGGCGAACCTGTTATTGCTGGTACCCACAGAACGAATCACTATAGCCACAGCCCCCAGCTTTGCTGCTTCCACAGCGCCACGGGAGCGGGCTGCGACCACCTGGCCATAAAAGGAGCCTGATTTGTCTTTGGCCATTGGCTTATTAATAAAAACAATTTTACCTTTTACAGCAGCCGCATCGGCTTTTTCCAGAGCTTCAATACTGTCAAAGATCACTACAGAAGCGGTAATACCTGCGGCTGGAGTTCCAACAGAACCACCCAATGAGGTAAGTACAAGAGGCTGAGCAAAAGGTGAAATGACTTCAAGGCTGGCCTGACCGCGGCTCCAGCCGGGCATATCAAACTCTTCAGTCCAGACTTTGTCATAACCCAGTTGCTTTAAATTGGCCACAGCCCATTGCACGGCACGACGGTCAGCCTCGCTGCCTGCGATACGTGGCCCGACTTCAACTGTGAGTGACTCAACCAGCTTGTAGGCTAAATCCTGATCCAAAGAAACCGGAGTTGTTGCAGCCCAGGCTGTTGGTGCGAATAAAACGCCGGAAATGATCCTTTGCCAAAATTTCATCTGTGTTATGTACCCTGTAGTGTAATAGTGCAACCAATGTAGCATGTCAGCATCCGGGCAAATCTTCAGATTGCGATGAAAAGCTAAAGCAGGGAGTCAGTTGTGAGTCGAAAGCATGCGACTTCGCTTCTATGAGTCAGGTACAGCCTGAAATACGACAGATGAGAATAGATCGTATTGTTTCGGCCCGCAGCGCGGCGGCATAATGTTGTTTTTAGATCAAAGAAGCAACAAAATGAAATTGGAAGAAATGCTGAAGAATTCGGCGCAGGCAGCCAGGCTGCTGAAGGCGGTTTCCAATGAACGCCGCTTGCTGATTTTGTGTTATTTGTTGGAGTCTGAGTTATCAGTCACCGAAATGAACGAAAAGTTGGGTTTAAGTCAGTCGGCTTTATCTCAGCACTTAGCTGTACTCAGGCGACAAAAACTGGTGAAAACCCGCAAAGAAGCTCAAACCGTATTTTATCGAATCCAGAGCGAAGAAGCTGTCGCTTTGATTGGACTGTTGCATAAACTCTATTGTGAAAAGAAATAGTACAGCGCTCTGAGGCTATTAGTGCCATGGATGGCCGTGAATGCAAAAGTGCATGATTGACATCGGTGTGAAATCAGATATAAAAAAACCACCTTGCGGTGGTTTTTTTAATGCACTGTCACAACAAGCTGCTGCGAACAACAGCGTATTGAGATTAAGCAGCTTTAGTAGCTAAAGCTTTAACGTGTGCATTTAAGCGTGACTTATGACGGGCAGCTTTGTTCTTATGGATCAGACCTTTGTCTGCCATACGATCCAAAATTGGAACCATCTTTTTGAACGCTTCTTGTGAAGCAGCTAAGTCAGCAGTTAACACTGCAGCGTATGTTTTCTTCATGAAAGTACGCATCATTGAGCGCTGACTTGCGTTTTGCTGACGACGCTTTTCTGATTGAATAGCGCGCTTCTTAGCAGACTTAATGTTAGCCAAGGTAACACTCCTAAAAACTAAACCGGGACCTTTAAAGGCCGCATAATATGCCTATTTTGTAGGCCCTTGTCAAATGCTTTCCTTGACAGATTGCAGAATAAAATCAGCCCTTGGCTGGTAATCCACTCTGACTCGGGTGAAAATAGCAGAAATGTCGTTGCAGGAGCAGTCTGTGTCAGGAAAATTATTAAAATCAGGCATGATCGTAAGCTTTATGACCTTTATTTCACGGGTGCTGGGCTTAATCCGTGATGTGATAGTTGCCAATGTCTTAGGCGCAGGGGCTATGGCCGATGTCTTTTTTATGGCCAACCGTATTCCTAATTTTTTACGGCGTTTATTTGCTGAAGGGGCATTTTCACAAGCTTTTGTGCCTGTACTGGCTGAAGTAAAAGAAAAACATGGCGACGATGCAGTGCGGGAGCTGATCGCCAAAGCGGCTGGGACTTTGGGCTTCATTGTCACAGGGGTCACTTTGCTGGCTGTGATAGGTTCACCTGTGTTGATGATGTTATTTGGCGCCGGCTGGTTTAATGCCTATTTAGAAGGGGCACCAGAGGGCGATAAATACCTGCAGGCCAGTTTCCTGTTGAAAATCACTTTTCCTTATTTATGGTTTATCACCTTTGTCGCTTTATCCGGCGCTGTGCTGAATACTTACAACAAATTTGCGGTCGCGGCTTTTACCCCGGTCTTTTTAAATATCGCCATGATAGGGGCCGCTATTTATCTGGCGCCACAAATGCAAAACCCGGCTGAAGCTGTGGCCTGGGGGGTGTTTTTAGGTGGTTTAATTCAGTTTTTATTCCAGTTGCCATTTTTAGCCAAAGCCGGATTATTGGTGATGCCACGTTGGGGCTGGAAAGACCCTCATGTCACTAAAATCCGCACTTTAATGATCCCTGCTTTATTTGGTGTCTCTGTCAGTCAGATTAACCTGTTGCTGGATGCCATTATCGCGTCCTTTTTAGTCACTGGTGCGGTCAGCTGGTTGTATTACTCTGACCGTTTACTGGAATTTCCATTAGGTTTATTTGGGATTGCGATTGCTACTGTGATTTTGCCTGGCTTATCCCGTCATTATGCAGCGGCCAGCGAAGCAGCTTTTAAATACACCCTGGACTGGGCTGTGCGTTTTATTTGCCTGTTTGGTATTCCATCTATGATGGGGCTAATAGTGCTGGCTGAACCTATTATCGCCTCTGTGTTTATGCGTGGGGAATTCACCGCAGATGACGTGGTAAAAACCTCACACAGTCTGATTGCATACAACACAGGTTTAGTAGCGCTGATGCTGATTAAAGTACTGGCCCCGGCTTTTTATGCGCGGCAGGATATAAAAACGCCAGTGCGGATTGCCATTATTGCGATGGTGGCGAATATGGTATTTAACCTGATGCTGGCACCTTTTTTAAGTTATGTCGGTCTGGCTTTAGCGACGGCCTTATCCGGTACTCTGAATGCCTGGTTGCTGTATCGAGGTTTAAAGCAGCGTGATATTTATAGCTTCAGCAGTAAAACCAGCTGGTTTATTGCGAAGGCTTTTGTTGCCGCAACCCTTATGGCCGGTGCTTTGTTTTATGTTATCCCCGATCTTTCAGGCTGGATAGCTTTAGGTTTATCAGGTCAGGTACTGCATTTATTGGCCTACTTTGGCTTTGCCATTGTGGCTTATTTTGTTTTGCTTTTTGTCTTTGGTGTGCGCCTGCGCGATTTTAAACGCCAGACAAATGCTGAAAGCAACTAATTAAATGGGTATAATCAGGCTCTTTTTGCAGCAGCAGAGTAAGAATACCGGATGGAGTTAATTCGCGGCTTACATACAATTCAACCCAGACATCAGGGCTGCGTTTTAACTATAGGCAATTTTGATGGCGTGCATCTGGGGCATCAGGCGGTACTGACGCAATTAAAAGCTATTGCGGCAGAGCTACATTTACCTGCAGTGGTGATGGTGTTTGAACCTCAGCCACTGGAGTTGTTTAACCCTGAAGCTGCACCCGCTCGTTTATGCCGGTTTCGGGAAAAATACCACTGGCTGGCGCAACAGGGGGTGGATCGCATGCTTTGTGTGCCTTTTACCCGGGAATTTGCCAGTCAGGAACCAGAGCAGTTTATTCAGGATTTATTGCTGAATAAACTGGGCGTCAGGCATCTGATTGTCGGTGATGATTTTTGTTTTGGCAAAAACCGGGCCGGTAATTTTGCTTTGTTACAGCAAGCCGCAGCTAAGCATGGTTTTGGTTTGGGCAGTACAGCCAGTCTGAAACAAAATGATCAGCGGGTTAGCAGCACTTTAATTCGCCAGGCCCTGGAGCAGGATCAGTTAGAGCTGGCGGCCCAAATGTTAGGCCGGCCTTTTTCATTGATGGGGCGGGTGCGCCATGGTCAGAAAGTAGGGCGTCAGCTTGGGTTTCCTACAGCGAATGTCTGGCTTTATCGGAAAAATTTACCTGTGCATGGTGTGTATGCCATTGAGGCTGTAACCCAAATGGGGCTTTACCATGGTGTGGCCAATATAGGTTCCAGACCAACGCTGCAGGGTAAAAAAGAGCAGCTTGAAGCGCATTTTTTTGATTTTAACGGCGACTTATACGGCCAGCAGATTGAAGTGATTTTAAAAAAGAAAATCAGGCCGGAGCGGCGTTTTGACGGCCTTGCGCAATTGCAGCAACAAATTGTTTTAGATGCGCAGCAGGCGCGTGACTATTTTGCTTTGCCTTCTGCGTAAAGCAAGGCAGAGCGATAACGAATTTAAACTTAAAGAAGACGGAACAACAACGGATGACTGACTACAAGCAGACTTTGAATTTACCGGACACGGCTTTTGCCATGCGCGCCAACCTTGCGCAGCGTGAGCCGCAGATGTTAGCCAACTGGACGGAAAAAAAACTGTACCAGAAAATTCGTCAGGCCAAACAAGGGAAAAAAACCTTTATCCTGCACGATGGCCCTCCATATGCCAACGGTAACATTCACATTGGTCACGCCGTCAATAAAATCCTGAAGGATATGATTGTTAAAGCCAAGACTTTGTCTGACTTTGATGCTCCTTATGTGCCGGGCTGGGACTGTCATGGTTTGCCGATAGAGCTGGTGGTTGAAAAGAAATACGGCAAGCCAGGTGTGAAGTTAAGTGCTGCTGAATTCCGTCAAAAATGCCGTGACTATGCGCTGACGCAAATTGAAGCTCAGAAAGTCGACTTTATCCGTTTAGGTGTGTTGGGCGACTGGGACAATCCGTACCGCACTATGGATTTTGCCACTGAAGCCAATATTATCCGCTCTTTAGGTCGTATCATCGACAATGGCCATCTGCAGCAAGGCTTTAAGCCAGTGCACTGGTGTACCGACTGTGGTTCTGCCTTGGCTGAAGCTGAAGTGGAATATCAGGATAAAGTATCACCGGCCATTGATGTACGTTTTAGCCTGGTGAACGAAGCTGATGTAAATAAATTTGATCACCCTGAAGGGCACACTGGCTCTGGCCCTGTGTCTGTAGTGATCTGGACCACGACGCCATGGACTATTCCGGCTAACCGTGCTGTAGCTTTGAATGCCAAAATTGAGTACAGCCTGGTGCAGGTCGAACAAGGTCCAAATGGCCCTGAGCGTTTAATTGTAGCGACAGATTTAGTCACTGCAGTGATGGCCCGTGCTGGTGTTGAGCATTACCATAATTTAGGCTTCTGCAAAGGCCTGGCACTGGAGCTGGTGCAGTTAAAACATCCACTCTATGACTTCAATGTGCCGGTGATTTTAGGTGATCACGTCACCACTGATTCTGGTACCGGTGCTGTGCATACGGCCCCAGGTCATGGCCCGGACGACTTTACCGTCGGTAAGCTCTACAACTTAGAAGTGGCGAATCCTGTAGGCGCGAATGGGGTTTATCTGCCGGATACGCCACTTTTTGCGGGTCAGCATGTATTTAAAGCCAACGACTCTGTGGTGGAGGCCTTAAAAGCAGCGGGTAAGTTGCTGGTGCATAAAGCTTTAACCCACAGCTACCCACATTGCTGGCGCCATAAAACCCCTATTATTTTTCGTGCTACACCGCAGTGGTTTGTCAGCATGGAACAAAAAGGCCTGCGCAGTACGTCCTTAGAACAAATTAATCAAACCCGCTGGATCCCGGACTGGGGTCAGCAGCGGATTGAAAACATGGTCGCAGGTCGTCCGGACTGGTGTATTTCCCGTCAGCGCACCTGGGGTGTGCCTATAGCTCTGTTTGTTGATAAAGACACCAGCGCTTTGCACCCGAATACGCCGGCTTTGATGGAGCAAGTGGCCAAGCTGGTGGAACAGTCTGGTATTCAGGCCTGGTTTGACTTAGAGCCAGAAACTTTATTAGGTGCTGATGCCGCTCAATATGTCAAAGTGACAGACACGCTGGATGTCTGGTTTGACTCAGGTGTGACCCATGCTTGTGTGGTTGAGCCTCGTGCAGAATTCCATGGTGCCACTCAGGCTGACCTGTATTTGGAAGGTTCGGATCAGCACCGTGGCTGGTTTATGTCGTCCCTGATGACAGGTGTGGCGATTAAGCACCATGCGCCATACAAACAAGTACTGACCCATGGTTTTACCGTAGATGGCGAAGGCCGCAAAATGTCCAAGTCTTTGGGCAATGTGGTCTCACCGCAAGACGTGATGAACAAGTTAGGCGCTGATATTCTGCGCTTATGGGTAGCTACAACGGATTACACCTCAGAGATGACAGTCTCTGATGAAATCTTAAACCGCGCTGCCGACAAATACCGTCGTATCCGCAATACGGCCCGCTTCCTGCTAGCGAACTTAAAAGGTTTTGAGCCAGAAACACAGGCCGTGCCATTTGAAGACATGGTGCAGCTGGATTTATGGCTGGTGCAACGTGCGGCCAAACTGCAGCAGGAAATTGTTGATGCTTATGAAAACTATCAGTTCCACCAGGTCAGCCAGAAGCTGATGAATTTCTGTACTGTGGAGCTGGGTAGTTTCTACCTGGATGTGATTAAAGACCGTCAGTACACAGCAAAAACCGATGGTTTAGCCCGTCGCTCCTGTCAGACTGCGTTATTCCATGTGGTACAGGCCATGGTGCGCTGGATGGCACCTATCATGAGCTTCACTGCTCAGGAGATCTGGGAAGTGATGCCGGGTCAGCATAGTGAGTTTGTCTTCACTGAAGTCTGGTATCAGGGCCTGGATTCAGTGCCTGCCGGTCAGTTTGATGATGCCTTCTGGCAACAACTGCTGGAAGTACGGGATGCGGTCAACAAGGTGCTGGAAGTCGGCCGTCGTGATGGCAAAATTGGTGCGTCCTTGCAGGCTGAAGTGACCTTATACGCCAAAGGAGCGCTGGCTACAGACCTGAAGTCTATTGGCGATGAATTACGTTTTGCTTTGTTAACTTCTACTGCTGTGGTCTCCAGCGACGCTGCTCCTGCTGATGCAGTAGCGACCGAAATGGACAACCTCTTTGTGGTATTAAACGCCTCCACTGCAGCTAAATGTGATCGTTGCTGGCACCACAGACACGATGTAGGTCTGAATCCGGCCCATCCGCTGATCTGTCTGCGCTGTGTGGATAACGTCGAAGGTGCTGGTGAAGTAAGGAAGTTTGCTTAATGCAGCTATTTAAAGGCCGTTTATTTACGGAGACCGGTTGGCGCTGGTGGTGGCTGATTGCGTTGGTGCTGGTCGCTGACCAATTGAGCAAAATCTGGGTGATCCAGAACTTCAGCTTAGGCGAATCTGTGTCTTTGTTGCCGGTGTTTAATTTTACTTATGCCCGCAACTATGGCGCTGCGTTTTCGTTTTTAGGAGATGCAAGCGGCTGGCAACGCTGGTTTTTTACCCTGATCGCTGTAGTGGTCAGTATCGTATTAGCTATCTGGTTAAGCCGTTTGGCCAAAACCCAGCTGAAATTATCTTTAGCACTTAGCCTGATTATCAGCGGTGCTATTGGTAATTTAATTGACCGCAGCCTGTATGGTTATGTGGTGGATTTTCTGCATGTGTTTTATCAGAACTGGCATTACCCTATTTTTAATATCGCCGATTGCGCTATCAGCATTGGCGCTGTTTTACTGATCTGGGATAGTTTTAGCAGCGAAACCCAGAAAGAGACTTCAGGAGACAAGCTGTGATCATAGGTCCAGGCAGTACTGTGATATTTCACTTTGATATTAAATTGTCCGATGGCAGCGCCGCCGAAAGCACCCGCGTGCATAACAAACCAGCCAAACTGCAAATGGGCGATGGTAGCCTGTCGCCTGCTTTTGAAGCTCAGTTAGGGGGAATGGCCGCTGGTGATAAACGCACTTTCACTTTAGCGCCTGAAGATGCGTACGGCATGCCTAATCCTGACAATATTTATTATGTCGACCGCAGTAAGTTCTCGAGCGACGCTCCGGCCAAAGTCGGCATGATTGTAGGTTTTGCTATGCCGGACGGTTCTGAATTGCCTGGCCTTATTCGTGAAGTGGTGGGCGAGTCTGTCACTGTGGATTTTAACCATCCGCTGGCCGGCCAGACTCTGACCTTTAATGTTGAAATCGTACAGGTTATCAATTAATTATGGATATCTTACTCGCCAATCCACGGGGTTTTTGTGCCGGAGTTGACCGTGCTATCAGCATAGTGTCCCGTGCGCTGGAACTTTACGAGCCGCCTATTTATGTGCGCCACGAAGTAGTGCATAACAAATTTGTGGTTGATGGTTTACGTCGTGCCGGAGCTGTCTTTGTTGACGAGCTGGACGAAGTGCCGGACGATGCGATCGTGATTTTCAGTGCCCATGGCGTATCACAAGCTGTACGTGAAAACGCTAAACAACGGGGTTTAAAGGTATTTGACGCCACTTGTCCTTTGGTCACTAAAGTGCATATGGAAGTCACCCGAGCCAGTCGAAAAGGCATTGAGTGTATTCTGATTGGTCATGCCGGACACCCTGAAGTCGAAGGTACTATGGGCCAATACGACAACCCGGAAGGTGGCATTTACCTGGTCGAGTCAGTGGAAGATGTAGAAAAACTGCAGGTGAAAAACTCATCGCAGCTTTGCTTCAGCAGCCAGACGACTTTATCTGTCGATGACACGGCTGATGTGATAGACGCTTTGCGCCAACGTTTCCCAGAGATTGAAGGGCCACGTAAAGACGATATTTGTTACGCCACACAAAACCGGCAGGATGCGGTGCGTGAGCTGTCCGCCAAAACCGAGCTGTTGCTGGTGGTAGGGGCTAAAAACAGCAGTAACTCCAATCGTTTGCGCGAGCTGGCTGAAAAAATGGGCTGTCGCTCTTATCTGATTGACACTGCAGCGGATATTCAGCAGGACTGGCTGAAAGACGTTAAGTCTGTCGGCGTGACAGCAGGGGCTTCAGCGCCTGAAGTACTGGTGCAGCAGGTTGTGCAGCGTTTAACTGAATGGGGGGGTAAACAAGTGATTGAACATCCCGGCCGTGAAGAAAACGTGATTTTTGCGGTGCCAGCAGAGCTTCGCTAACACTATCATTTCAAATGATTTTCTCTTTGTTAACCTCCATCCGTAAAGTTCAGTCTTTGCGGATGGAAGTCTGGTTAAGTTCCTAGCTTCCTTCCGATCTTTTGCTATGCTTAAACCCTTGGTCCATATAAGCAGGTGGCCTATGGGAGTAGTAAACAAATGGATGATCGTCCTTTGTTACAGCGGCAAAAAGCTTTTACCCTGATTGAACTGATGATTTCCATTCTGGTGCTGTTGGTGCTTATGGCTATCGCTGTGCCTTCTTTTACCGATTTATTGGCGCGAAACCGTTTGTCCGGTCAGGCCAATGAACTGCTTTCTGTGATCCAGCTTGCCCGCTCTGAAGCCATTAAACAGAATCAAACCATACGTTTATGTAAGGCAAATGCTGAGTTGACAGACTGCGCCACCGCTTCTGGTGCCTGGAGTAGTTGGCTGGTCATAGATACAGCCTCACCTGCCACTGTGATCCGGGCCGGGCGTTTTGATCAACGATTGATTATCAGTGCTGCATTTAACGAGCTGCGCTTTAGCGGGCAGGGCTTGATCCGCAATCAAAACAATCAACCTCTGAATTCAAGCTTCGAGTTATGCGCCGATGGTGCTGCCTTTGATGACAATGGCAGAACTCTGACTTTCTTATCCGGTGGGCGCAGCAGCATTCAGCTGTCCCAATGCGGCAGTTGATCAGGAGTGCCAATGTATTACAAGCGCCACACCACTCAACAAGGGATAGCGTTAATTGAGATCCTGATTTCAGTGCTGGTGCTGGGCATAGGCTTATTGGGTATAGCGGCTTTACAAAGCAGTTCAGTCCGATACAGCCAAAGTGCGCAGGAGCGTACAACAGCTTTGATTATGGCCGGTACTTTAACTGAAATCATCAGAGCTAACCCTGACGTAGCTCGTGCCGGTTCATATGCCGGAGATTGTGAGTCTGAATTATTAGCGGACTGGGCTTTGCAATTACAGGCTGCTACCGGCACAACAGCTTGTCCTGAAGTGGGATGGGATGCCGGTGCTGGTGTCTACACTATCAGCATCAGCTGGCAGGACGATAAAGTAAAAGGCGCCACCAGTTTTGAAATTCAGGTGCGACCATGAAGCAGCAACTGGGGTTCACTTTGTCCGAACTGATGATTGCAATGCTACTGGGGTTGTTGCTGACAGGCTCTGTGATTGGGGTGTACCTGTCCAATAGTAAAACAGCAGAACTCAATACAGTGCTGGGCGAATTGCAGAATTCAGCCCGTACTACGTTCGACCTGATGGCCAATGACATCAGGCGCTCAGGTTACATTGGTTGTGGTAATGCTTCCCGCGTGGTCAATGTGCTGAATGCAGCCAATGTGGCGGGTTCTGCCTGGGCTATCTGGAATGGCGGCATAGAGGGTTTTGAGCAACCAGCTCCTGCCATCAACGGGGTCAGCCCGTCACCTGATACAGACGCCATCCGGCTGATGTTTGGCTCGGGCCGCAGTTACACTGTGCAGTCGCATGATGCGACCTTAAGTCAGTTGGTGTTAACAACAGCCCATCAAATTCAGAGTGGTGATTTACTGCTGCTCTGCGACGAGACCTTAAGCAGTATTTTTGCGGCCAGCAGTACAGAGTTGAGCAGTGTATTTCACGAAGCCAGTGCCAGCAATTGTACCTCGGGGTTAGGTTTTCCACTGTTATGCGATGGTGCCGCAGGGACGGGAAAACAATATGCCGTGAATGCGATGCTGATGAATTTTGATTCGGTCAGTTGGTATATAGCGACCAGTGCTGATCAACAAAGTACATCCTTGTTTCGGATCAGAAACAACGGAGCGGCGGAAGAAATTCTTTATGGAGTCAGTGATTTACAGCTGGAGTTTATGGATGAACGCAGCAGAAGCTGGCGTGACGCTGATCTGGTAACGGATTGGATGGATATTATTTCAGTGCGTATTTCTTTGCAGTTTAATACGGGGGGAACTTCAGATCTGCAGTTGCCTGAACAGATGAGCCGGATCAACTATCAGGTCAGCATAAGGAACAGGATTTAGTGATGAAACCAGCTACTGCACTGTCTGCTTATCCGGTTTATCAACAGCAAGGTATTGCTCTGGTGATCAGTTTGTTGCTGTTACTGGCCATTACGCTGGTGGCGGTCAGTAGTATGCAGTCGAGTTTATTGCAGGAGCGCATGAGTGCCAATTTGTATGACAGGCAATTGTCTTATCAGCAGGTAGAAGCCGCTTTGCTGGAAGCTGAAGTGATGCTGACAGTGAATGACCCTGTGGCGTTGATTGATGGTGCCGGAGTTTATGACTTGCCTGTCACCGGGGCTGAAGATCGCTGGAATGACAGTAGTTTGGTATGGTTACCTGCAACAGCTTTAAACGACAGCAGTGATACCGGAGCGCAATATCTGATTGAGTATATGGGCGATTGGCCTTATCCACCAGAATGTGCTGATGTTGCCAGCAAAGATAAAATTTCAGTAGGGTGTTTATCTCCTACTTTCCGCATTACGGCTCGTACAGTGTCAGACAACGGCAGAGCGGCTGTAATGCTGCAAAGTTTGTTCAGGCGCTAAAATGCTGAGGCTGATCTGATGAAACTAAACTTGTCCTTCACAACAGCCAGCTTGCTCAGTGGGCTGCTGACCAGTTTTTGCAGTCTTGCTGCATTGGATTTAACCTCACCTCCCTTGCAAACCGGCAGTTCGGTAGAACCCAATATTATGTTTATGATTGATGACTCAGGTTCAATGCACTGGGAAATCACACCGGATTTATATGCCGATGACCCGCACTATGTGTATCCCAGGGTCACCGGAAATTATGGTGGTTCAGATGCGACGCATCAGGTGGTGTCGTTTCGGGATGAAAGTAACGCAACTAATCTGAATGCCGCCAATAACAATGAAGCTTTATTTGCCAGAGCTTTGCGCTCCTATGCGCTGAACAAGTCTTACTATAATCCGTCTATTACCTATAAACCCTGGATTAAAGCCGATGGCACTTCGTATCCCAATTCGAATCCGGCTGCGGCTTATCATCATCCGGTTCGCACCAGCAAAGGCAGCCGCAATCTGACAGTCAACGAGACCTCCAGCGCAGGCTGGCGCTATTGCACTATTACCTCAACCTCCAAAAGCAGCTGCCAGAACACGACAGCCAGCCGCACTTTTTATCCGGCTGTGTATTACAACCATACAGGTGGTAGCCTGTTTACCTACACCAATTATCAGCGGGTAGAAATTAATGCCGCCACTTTAAGCTACAGTGGCGAAGGACGGGAAAATCGTACCGACTGTACCGCAGGTACCTGCAGTTATGCGCAGGAAATACAGAATTTTGCCAACTGGTATACCTATTACCGCTCCCGTCTATTGGCCTCACAAGCAGGTATAGGCCGTGCCTTTTCCACTCAGACTGAAGCTCTAAGGGTCGGATTTGGAGCTATTAACAAAGGCAGCACTACAGTGGATGGTGCCAGTATCAGCACTATTATCAACGGCGTACGGCCTTTTACCGGTGGGGACAGGCAAAGCTTTTACACTCAACTGTACGAGCGGGTATACGACTACAATGGTACACCTCTGCGTAAGGCATTAAATGACGCTGGGTTGTACTTCTCCAGAACAGACAATAAAGGGCCCTGGGGGGAAAACCCGGGCACAGATGATGATACTCAGCATATTATGTGTCGTCAGAGCTACAGCATCTTGATGACAGATGGGTACTGGAGTGAAGATACCGCCTCACAGGCTCAGACTGCGGCTGCCCGCTCCAATAACGATGGCAGTACCACCAATAATCAGACCATCTCTAAGCCCGGTGGAACCTCTTATGTGTATGCCCCAGCCGGGCCTTTTTCGGATAGTCGCAGCAATACGCTGGCCGATGTGGCTATGTACTATTGGAAACGGGATTTACGCACCGACCTGGATAATTTGGTGCCAACCAGTCCAATCAACCCGGCTTTCTGGCAGCATATGGTGACTTTTGGGGTCGGGCTTGGGGTGGAAGGCACCATCAGTTCAACCACTGCTTTTAACGCCATTGGTGCTGGCAGTTCTGTGTCCTGGCCTGATCCTCTGGCCACACAACCAGCCAAAATTGATGATTTATTGCATGCGGCAGTCAATAGCAGAGGTGGCTTTTTCAGCGCTGCCGACCCTGATACTTTTGCCACAGGCTTATCCAACACCTTATCCGCTATTATTGCCCGGGTGGCTTCAGGCTCAAATTTAGCCGGCACCACCACTTCATTGCAGGCCGAGCAAAGTGTGTATCAGGGCCGTTTTAACAGCGGCGACTGGAGTGGCGATCTGGTCAATTACAATATTGAAGACACCACCAATTATGTCTGGAGTGCGGCAGAACAACTGCCGGATTGGGACGACAGAGTGATTTACTTTGGCAAAACAGAAACTACAGCCGACGTATTTGTCTGGGCCAATTTAACCAGTGGAGCAGGTAGCCAGCAGGCGGCTTTAGGCAGCAGCAATGTGGTGGATTATATTCGCGGCAACCCGGCTCTGGAGCAACAAAATGGCGGTAGCTATCGCAACAGGTCCACGGCTTTAGGTGATATAGCCAATTCCTCGCCCGTTTATGTCGGCGCTCCTGTGAATTTTAATTACCACTCCTACAACTGGCCTGAAGCCAGCAGCTACAAAGCTCATGTCGCCACTTACAAAAGCCGCCAACCTCTTATTTATGTTGGTGCCAATGACGGTATGTTGCATGCATTTAATGCCACTACAGGTGTGGAAGCTTTTGCTTATGTTCCCCGCCAGATGCTGACGGCCGCGACTAACCTGAAGGCCTTAAGCGAACCCAATGTCAGTGGGGTGATCCAAAAAGATTATTTTGTGGATGGCACAGCGGTATCGGCCGACGTGTATTTTGATGGCAGCTGGCGCACTGTATTAGTAGGGAGTACGGGCCGGGGGGGGAACAGTATCTTTGCGTTAGATATTACCGATCCGGGCCAAATCAACCAGAGCAGCTTGTTATGGGATAAAAGCTTTCCGCAACTGGGCATCACCACAGCCAAACCTGTAATTACCCGCTTAAACAATGGTAAATGGGCCGTAGTGATTGGTTATGGTTACAACAATAGTACAGGCAAACCGGGTTTACTGGTACTGGATATTGAAACCGGTACTTCTATGGTCAGCGGTGATGATCTGGAAATCACCACTGGTACGGGCGACAACGGCTTAGGCCAGATTGAAGGCTGGGACTATAGTAAAAACGGCAATACCGACTGGTTTTTTGCCGGAGATTTACAGGGTAACGTCTGGAAATTTGATGTGTCGTCCAGTAACCCGGCGAACTGGGCTGTGGCTTATGGTGGTGGGCCCTTGTATCAGGCGGAAGACGCAACAGGTAATCCGCAAGCTATTACCGGGGGAATAGCTCTTGGTTCAGAACCTAAAACCGGCAAACTCTGGGTATTTTTTGGCACAGGACGTTATCTGGAAACCCCGGATCCTCAGCTGGATGAGGTACAAAGCTGGTATGGCATTATGGATGGCACGGCTTTATCTGGCCGTACTTTGCTAAAAGAACGTATTCTCAGCAATGTCAGTCACAGCAATGGGACTGAAGGTCGCACTGTATCTCCTTCTGCGGCTAACGATATGGCTGGCTTTCTGGGCTGGTTTATCGATTTACCCGACGAGCGTGAGCGTATTGTCTCCTCGCCCCGTTTAGTGGGTACGACCTTAGTGGTGAACAGTATTATTCCCGACAGCAATGTCTGTAACCCTGAGGGGGATGGTTATGTGATGGCGGTTGACCCCTATCATGG
Organism: uncultured Chromatiaceae bacterium; assembly: GCA_946482615.1. The sequence goes on from CAMLSF010000013.1 coordinate 34,028, forward strand.
TGGACGTTTGAAATATCACTTTTTTGATATTTCCGGCGATGAAGCTTTTAATCAGGACGACGGTGTAACACAAGATGACCTGGTTGTTGAGCTGTCCGGCGTACGTTTTGACAGCATGCCGACAGAGCCATTGTTTTTTGAAGACAAAATGGCGGTAGGCTTAGCCGACACCAATGTGGTGAATTTAGACGTAAATACCCAAATCAGACGTGGCCGGGTGTCATGGCGCGAGGTAGACAATTAATGCGTAATACTGATGCACAAGGGTTTTCCCTGATTGAACTGTTAATTGCTATTACGATAGTCGGCGCCTTAACCGCCATAGCTGTGCCGTCCTATCAGAGTTATGTCACCGGCAGCGCCCGCGCAGGAGCCGCAGCCTGTTTGCTGGAATATGCGCAGTTTATGGAGAGGGTCTATACCACTAATATGACTTACGCCACCAACAATGGCGAAGCCACACAATTGCCTGAACTGCAGTGTAGCAACGACTTATCGGACCGTTTTAACTTTGACGTTGATGATTTAGACAGCCGTACTTTTACGCTGACGGCCACGGCCACAGGCGCTCAAAGTGATGACGACTGCTCGTCCTTAAGCTACAACCAGGCCGGTATTAAAGGCGCTAACGGTGGCACTGGTGCGACCATTGTGAAAAAGTGCTGGTAGGGTTTGACCTTTTGAGGAACAGAGGTAAATTTAAGGTAAACGGATTTTCATGGGCGTCGGGATATGCCACATGCCTCTGGTTTTACCTTCACCGAAGTTCTGATTAGTTTATTTTTGCTGTGCCTGACAGGACTGGGCGCTTTAAGTGCCTCTCTGTTTGCGCGTCAACAGGTTATTCTGGCCACCCAACAAACTATAGCTTTGTCACTGACTGCTGAGTTGGCTGAAAGGATGGCGAGTCATAACAGCGTTGCTTCACATTATGAAGGCACGCATCCGCTCTGGACTAAGGAGCAGCCCGACGACTGTACTGAAAGCTATGCATGTGATGCGGAACAACTCAGTCAGTATCATTTATACAGCACCTTAAGTGCTTCTGGCCACTCACAAAGTTTGCAGCTGCTACAACAACCTGCACTTTGTATTCAGCAGCAGGCAGAGCAAAAAGTTATCCAGTTGAGCTGGCGCTCTTTGGCCAAAGTACAAATCCAGCGTCCTGCCTCTGTCTGTGATGTATCACCCAACCGCCTGCAAATTTCTATGGTGGTACCTTGAAATGCGTGGCTTCACTTTAGTGGAGTTACTGGTCAGTCTGACGTTAGGTTTGGTGTTGATGACCTTTCTGATCGGGACTTTGTTTGCGACTCAGCAGTCCAACCGTCAAACTCAACAATTGGTGCAACTACAACAAAACAGCCAAATGCTGATGAGTTTGTTTCAGGCCGAGTTACCTAATCTGATGTTTTTCGCTGGCCGCAGTCTGGCTGATGTTGCATCAGCGACACACCAGCTTGCACCTGTGTTGGGCGATTGTGCCGCTGAAGCTGATGTTGGTAGCCTTCCTGTAAAAGGGCAGCCTTATCTGGGGTTGTATGCAGAGCTGGTGCGGAAGTCTAATCATCTGGCTTGTTTAAATCAGCCCAAACCTGGATCTGAGCTGCTGCAGTTGAAGCGCATAGTGGGCGTCAGCTTGCCTGCGACTCAAATGCGCTCCAACCGGATTTATTTTGAAACTTCAGCAGCCAGCAGCCAATTTGTGACCAGCTCAAGTGCAGATTTAGTACCTGACTCTTTGTATTGGCCCTATTCTCATCAGGTTTTTTATATCAGTGAACAAAAACACTCAGGCGAATTGGTTCCCGTACTGATGCGTAAGCGTTTGATCCGTAATGCTGCCGGACAAAATATTATGACAACAGACTCTATTTTGGATGGTGTCGAGAGAATGCATTTTGAATTTGGTCTGGATGCCAATTTAGACGGCCAGGTAGATTTTTATCTGGCAACAGCACAAATGCGGCCTGAGCACTGGCAGCAACAGAAACATCGCATTATCAATATCAAATTTTACGTGCTGCTACGTAGTTTAGACGAAGATTTTAGTTATCAAAACAATCAGCTGTATCAGATGGGCCAAGAGTGGTTTAAGGCTCCTTCTGATCCGTTTCGACGCCTGTTAGTCAGCAGTTCTGTGGCATTTAGCAACACACGCTTATAAAAGGAGGTCGTTATGATGTTGAGTTCTAAAGGTTTTATTCTGGTTACCACTTTGGTACTAATGCTGATCTTAAGCTGTATTAGCTTATCTGTGTTGGTGCAAACACAATTAAGTCAAAAGCTGGCAGGCAGTGCCACAGTATCTTTTCAGCTTAAACAACAAACTCAAAGCAAACATGTTCTGGCATTGAAGAAACTTAAACAAAGCGACGCCGAATCCAGCATATTTGTGATAGCGCCATGTCCGGCAAATTATGCCGCCTGGACTGACTTGACCGTTCAATGCGAGTGGCATCAACTGAGGACCACAGACCGCAATACCCACCATCAACATACAGTGACCAGTTTCTTAGTCAGGCAATCTTTGCCTGAAGGAGGCGGGGATGGACTTTTATAGGCTGGGGTTGTACTTACTGTTATACAGTCAGCAGCTTTTTGCTGATTCGTACTGGAGCCATATTCCCGGAACAGGTTCGGTGCAATTGAGCAAACTCAGCGCAGAGCAACATAGTTCGCTTGCTCAGCATCTGCAGCTAAGCGCTGAAGAAACCTCGCTGTGGTTGAATAAATTGCCTGAACTGCTGGACAGTTTGTCATGCAGTACTGTGGATATACAGAGCCAGCCTGTTCCTGCCTATATTGATGCCAGTTATAAGCTGGTGAGCTATGCAGGTGTGCTGAAGTTTCATACTGACGACAAATCCAAAAAGACTATTTGGTGGCTGCCCTGGACTTTATTGCCGGCGTTGTCGGAACTGAAAACGCAATTAACAGATTTGAATGCGCATCTGCATCAGCCTTTACTGATCGCAGATCAACAACTTGGGACTAAAGGCCAGTTGATGATCGTCAGTGGCAGCAGTATCAGTCAAGAAGCCTACTTTGCGTTACAACTGAACAACCTTGAAAACATTGAGCTTTTATGGAGTTTAGGCTCGACTGATACTGGTTTCGAGGATTTAACCGGATCTATGGCGCAGCCCTTACTGATGCAGGAACAGAAGAATAAATCCGGGGCGCCCGCCTTATCGCTTTTGTTACCAAACACGGCTGCGACAGATCCAAAAATACTAATTTACAAGATAGATTTGCTCACGGGCCTTGTGCAAGCCAGACTGGCTGCCGATCAGAATATAACAGGGTTGTCCGGGGCTATGAGCCTCTATGATCAAGACAGAGATTCGATGCCAGATAGCCTGCTGTTCAGCACTACAGCTGGCCAGATCTGGCAGGTTCAGCTTGAGGATAATCAGTTTTATGGAATGCGGGCAGTCGCTGACTTATCTGCGCTGAAATTCAGCGATATTCAGTTTATCCGACCCTTATATGCCGCAGTGCCTGTAGGAGGTTCCGGAAGTGATTTCCATTCAAGGCGCAGCCAATGGCTGGTTTTGTTGGGCGCTTTACGGCAACAAAATACGGTCTTTGTTGTGCTGAAACAACAAAGTGAAAATACTTTGTTATTGTCCGATTTAGTCGACAGAACTTTACCTGAAACACCGGAGCTTGCGTTATTAACATCGCAGGATTGGCAACAGATCCAGCAAAAAAGTGGCTGGTTTAGTCAGTTAACCGGGCGTTTGACTCATATGCCTGTTGTAGCAGCCGGGGTGATTTATCTCAACCTGTTAAAACAGAGCGCTGAGCAGCTATGTAGTACAGAACATAGCAGTGCAGCGTTAATGGCATTGCATTTACATCACGCCTCAGCTGTTTACCGTCGGCAGATTTTGCCTTTGGAGCATGCTGCAGGCGCTCTGAAGGTGAAAGCAAATGCGGACGGGGGTTTTGCTCTGATTGAACAACATCGTCAGCAGGTCTTGATTGATAACATGCTGGAAATCAGTCCTGATTGCACTCATTGCAGCAAATCCATACAACAAGGTAGCTTCCCGCGTTGGCAATTGATGGGCACTTATCATAATGAAGAAGGAGCTTATGAATGAGGTTCAGATTGCAGGGAATGGGGTTAATTGAGGTGCTGGTTGTGCTGGCTATTATGGGGATTTTAGCTTCTGTAATATTGCCAGGCTATCAGGAGCACGTGTTGAAAAGTTACAGAGCAGAAGCTATGCAGACCTTGTTAAAGGTGGCAGGCCTACAGGAGATGTTGCTGGTTGATCAGCGAAGATACAGCGCAGACATGACGGAGCTTGGCTTTGCGGCAAAGCAGTTTTTGACCGAATCAGGCCGTTACAAAATCAGTGCCGTGGTGACAGAGCAGGGATATCAGCTCAAAGCTCAGGCACAACAAGCTCAGACTGAAGATAAAAGCTGTCAGGTGTTTTTACTCAACAGTTACGGCCAGAAAAGCAGTGAGCCCGGGTCCGCATGCTGGACCTACTGAAAGATTAATGAGGGCAGGGCGCATTTTCCTGCCATAAACGGCTGCGCCCAGCCTGGCTGACGGTTAATCTGAAATGCCACTGATAAGGCTCTTTGCTGCAATACACAAAAGTACCGGATTCTAATAAATCCAGACTACCGTCACTGCGAAACTGCAGTGACGGCCTGCTGTAATACAGCTGATGGCTATGGACCGGATGTTTTAATTCTCTTAGTAACAGATCCTGCCAGTTTTTTAAGGCTTTTTGATGCAGCTGAATGGGGGCTGAGTTCCAGTCTGAACTGCAGACTGTGCCATGGCGCGGGCAAATCTGTACCGGATGTTGTTGAGCTATCGCATGCACTCTGGCATAAGCTAAATGCTGACTGAGCTGGCGCATAAAGTGTTCAGCCTGCAGGCGTTGCCAAAGTTCTCTCAAATCAGGTATCCCTATAGTGGAGGCTATGGCAAAAATCGCCAGCACCAGTAACAGCTCAATCAGGCTAAAAGCTGCGGCTGATCGGGTGGGGCTGTATGCATTCATTTGCTCGACACTCCCTGTGGTTTGGTCCAATTCAGTTTAGTTGCATTTATGTTAAATATCTAAAGTGAGCACAGGTTTCGGGTTATGGTTCTGGCTCGATTGAGTCCTGCGGCAAAAATCGCTACCATAGCGGCAGTTTTTTCATCCTTTAGTGCAGGTTCAGATGTCCTCTGCTGTCTCTATTACCCTGGTGCAGCAGCCCTTTATTGTGGCTGCTGTGGCGCAAAACACCACCAAAGTGCTGGAAATTGCCAAAGGCAGTCAAAGCGATCTGTTGTTATTTCCTGAGCTGACCTTAACAGGTTACCCGCCGGAAGATTTATTGCTGCGGCCTGACTTTCAGTTATTGGTGGAGCAAAGTCTGCAGCAGATTTGTGCGGCTAAGCTGCCAAATACACTGGTTGTGGGTCACCCATGGCGCGATGGCGAAGCCTTGTATAACGCCGCTTCTGTGATTCAAAAGGGTGAAGTGATCGCGCGTTATTACAAACAGGCGCTGCCCAATTATGGTGTTTTTGATGAAAAACGTTATTTCACTGCTGGCACTGAAGCTTGTTGTTTTGAGCTGAAAGGCCAACGTTTTTCAGTGCTGATTTGCGAAGATGTCTGGCAGGGCGCTCCGGCCGCTTTGGCCAAAGAGCAAGGCGCAGACTGGGCTTTGGTACTCAATGCCTCACCTTATGAAATTGGTAAAGCACAGCAGCGCGAAGACTTATTACAAACCTTAGCCAAACACCTGCATTTGGGTTTTGTCTATGTCAATCAGGTGATAGGACAGGATGAGCTGGTATTTGACGGCCAGTCTCTGGTGGTAAGTCCGGATGCGCAATTGCTGTTCCGTGGTAAAGCTTGTGAGCCTGAACTGGCTACTGTCAATTTAGCGGCCCGTGGTCAACTGTATGGCCATGTAGAGTTAGCCCCCCGCTTGTCCGTTGAAGCTGAAGTGTATGCCGCTTTGGTGATGGCGACCCGTGATTATATTCAGCACAACGGTTTCCCAGGCGCCGTTTTAGGCTTATCCGGTGGTATAGACTCCGCCTTAACGCTGGCGATAGCCGCAGATGCGATAGGTGCTGACAAAGTACAGGCCCTGATGCTGCCTTTTGCTTATACCTCCTCTATGAGTGTCGAAGATGCCAAAGCTCAGGCCCAGGTGATGGGTGTTGAGTTTGATTCAGTCTCCATTGAGCCTATGTACAACAGCTTTATGCAGCAGCTCACGCCGCTGTTTCAAGGCCGTGGCAAAGACACCACAGAAGAGAATCTGCAAGCCCGTATCCGGGGTGTGCTGTTGATGGCGATGTCGAATAAAACCGGCCGTATGCTGCTGACCACAGGCAATAAAAGCGAAAACGCTGTAGGTTACTGCACTTTGTATGGCGATATGTGTGGTGGCTTTGCTGTGATTAAAGATGTGCCAAAAACATTGGTGTATCGTTTAGCAGAATATCGCAACAGCATTTCACCTGTGATCCCACAACGGGTGATCGACAGACCACCATCGGCTGAACTGGCACCGGATCAAACCGATCAGGACAATCTGCCCCCTTATGATGATTTAGACGCCATGATTGAAGCTTATGTCGAACAGGACAAGTCCCTGCCTGCCATAGTGGCGATGGGCTATGATGAAGCTACAGTTCGCAGGGTGTTAAACCTGATTGATATCAACGAATACAAAAGACGCCAGTCGGCCGTGGGTCCAAAAGTGACCAGCCGCAACTTTGGTAAAGACAGAAGATACCCCATCACATCGTGGATGCGGAAACAGCGCTGAGGAAGTCATGAAAAAAGTTGAAGCTATTATTAAGCCTTTTAAATTAGACGATGTACGCGAAGCTCTGGCTGAAATTAATATCACTGGCATGACAGTGACTGAGGTCAAAGGTTTTGGCCGCCAGAAAGGCCATACCGAACTGTACCGTGGTGCAGAGTATATGGTCGACTTTTTACCTAAGGTAAAAATTGAATTGGTGCTGCCGGACGAACAGGTAGAGCGCTGCATTGATGTGATTATCAAAACAGCCCAGACAGGCCGTATTGGGGATGGCAAGATTTTTGTGTTTGATGTGGAGCGGGTGATCCGTATCCGCACAGGCGAAGAAAACGAAGACGCAGTGTAAAACTTAAAATGGGGTCAGATCACATT
>CAMLSF010000014.1 GCA_946482615.1 uncultured Chromatiaceae bacterium
AACCACTTTTGTTGCGGTCAATTGAAGCAGTGATTCTCTATATGACCGGGGCGAGACTCTTTTATTAAAATCAGGCAGTCAACGACGCTATAGCGTCAAAGACGAAGGGTAACCCCAAAGGCTTTGTTGTCAGAGCGAGGCGACAAGTAAGTGAGCTCCCGGGAGCATAGTTATCCTATGTGACCGGGGCGAGCGGCGCAGTCAACGACGCTATGGCATCAAAGACGAAGGGGTTTTGTACAGCCAGTGTTCAGACGTTAAAGTTTATATAGTCTTTTGTCGCTGAAGTTATGCTCAATGAGGTTGTAGCTTCAGCTGATACGGCTATAAAGGGGTGCATCAGAGTTGTCTCTCTGGTATCTTAAGTCAGGTAGAATTCTTAGAATAAATGGGATCTTGTAGTGTTGAGTGAAGCCAGAAGGTTGCGAGCCAAACTATTGTTTTCTTTAAACGGAATGCAGCGTTTATCTGAAGTGGGGTTAATCCTCAGCTTTGGTTTTGCTGCCTTTATGTTATTGGCTTTAATGTCATTCGACCCGGCCGATCCAAGCTGGTCTCAGGCTGGGTATCAAACTGCAGTTCATAATTATGCAGGACCCAAAGGTGCCTGGATTGCTGATATTCTGCTGTTCACTTTTGGCTGGATCGCTTATTTAGTGCCGCCTCTGGTGGCTTTTGCCGGTTATTTATTAACCCGCCGCGCCAAAACTCTGCTGGAAATGGATTACCTTATTCTGGGTTTAAGGCTGATAGGTTTAGTGCTGAGTATTCTCTGTGCCAGTGCTATTAGCAGCATTAACTTCAACGATATTTTCTATTTTTCTTCAGGCGGTGTAGTGGGCGATGTGGTCGCCTCTATGCTGATGCCAAACTTTAATTTTATCGGTACCATTTTATTGTTGCTCTGTGGTTTATCGACAGGCTTAACTCTGGCAACAGGGATTTCCTGGGTGACAGTAGCAGATGAACTGGGTGCTTTAACCATGCGTACCTTGGTCGCTTTGTATCAGGCTCCAACCCGGTTAGGCCAGTATCTGGCACAGCGTTCAGCAGCCAAAGCTGCATCGCCTTTATCTTTCCAGACCGAATCGACAGTGCCACAGCAGCGCCGTGAACCAGAGATGGACGCTACTATGACGCCTAAAATGGTTGATCTGTCCACTGAGCCAGCCGCAGCACCTGAAGTGATTCGCTTAAGCCCGGTTCGTAATGAAACTCTGGGATCTGCGTTTATCGCACCTGAAGAAGAACACATCCCTTTACCCGATATTGAGGAAGTACAAAGCCAGCCGGGCCGTGCTTATTTCCCTGGCAATGAGCGGGTAGAGCCTCTGCCTTTTGCGCCTTTGGATGAAAAAACCGAAGCTGTGGCTTTTGTCAGTGTCGATACACTGGCCGACGATGATTTAAGTTTCTCTGCTGTGGATGATGGCTATTCTCCTGAGCAGCTACAGCATCTGGAACAAAGTTTTGCCGAAGTTGAACGTCAGGCTGTGGTAGCGCCTGTGGTGATTGAGGAAGAAGACGAAGATGATTCGCCGGTTTCTGCGTCATTCAGCCCGGACGATTTACCTTCGTTAGCTTTATTAGACAGACCAGATAAAGCCACTAATCCTATAGACCCGGCCGATTTAGAGCGGGTGTCACGGTTAGTGGAAACCAAGTTGCTGGATTTTGGTGTTGAAGCCAAAGTGGTTGCTGTATTGCCAGGCCCTGTCGTGACCCGTTTTGAGCTGGATTTGGCCCCAGGTGTGAAGGTCAGCAAAATTACCGGCTTGTCGAAAGACTTAGCCCGTTCTTTATCTGCCATCAGTGTGCGGGTGGTGGAAGTGATACCGGGTAAATCTTATATTGGTCTGGAATTGCCCAATCAGTTCAGGGAAATAGTGCGTTTATCTGAAGTGATAGGCGATGAAGTCTTTATGCAGTCGAAGTCACCTTTAACTATGGTGCTGGGCAAAGACATAGCCGGTAAGTCCGTAGTGGCAGATTTAGGCCGTATGCCACATTTACTGGTGGCCGGTACCACGGGTTCAGGTAAATCAGTGGGCGTCAACGTGATGATTTGTAGTTTGTTGTATAAATCTACGCCTGAAGATGTGCGCTTTTTAATGATTGACCCGAAGATGCTGGAATTATCTGTGTATGAAGGCATTCCACATTTGTTAACCGAAGTAGTCACAGACATGAAAGAAGCAGCCAATGGCCTGCGCTGGTGTGTCGGTGAAATGGAACGTCGTTACAAACTGATGTCGGCCCTTGGGGTGCGTAACTTAAAAGGCTATAACCAGAAAATTCAGGAAGCTATAGCAGCTGGCACTCCTATTCGTGATCCGATCTGGAAACCAAGCGACAATATGATGACGATGCCACCGGAGCTTGAGAAGTTGCCTTCTATTGTCGTGGTGATCGACGAATTCGCTGACATGATGATGATAGTGGGTAAAAAAGTTGAAGAGCTGATTGCCCGTATCGCACAAAAAGCCCGAGCAGCCGGTATTCACCTGATTTTAGCCACCCAACGTCCTTCTGTGGACGTAATTACGGGCTTGATTAAAGCCAATATCCCAACCCGTATGGCCTTTCAGGTGTCGTCAAAAATCGACTCCAGAACCATTTTGGATCAGCAGGGCGCTGAAAGCTTATTAGGTCAGGGGGATATGTTGTATTTACCGCCAGGCTCTGGTGTGCCTACCCGTGTGCATGGTGCTTTTGTGGATGACCACGAAGTGCACGCTGTAGTGTCCGATTGGAAACGCCGTGGTAAACCTAATTATATTTCTGAGATTCTAAACGGCGAACCCTCAGAAGACAGTTTATTGCCTGGCGAGACGATGGAAGGTGATGACGGGGAGTCAGATCCACTCTTTGATCAGGCCGTGGCTTTTGTCACAGAAAGCCGGAAAGCGTCGGTTTCAGGTGTACAAAGACGCTTCCGTATTGGCTATAATCGCGCCGCCCGTTTAGTGGAACAAATGGAAATGAGCGGTATCGTCAGTGGTGCTGGCCATAACGGTAACCGTGAAGTATTGGCGCCTCCTCCTCCTAAAGTATTTTAACTAAGGTGTATATGAAGAAAAACTTCGGAAAAAAAGCTGTGGCTCTGGTGTTGTCTCTGGTGGTGCCTGCCTTTATGGCTGTGGCTGATCAGGCTGAGGCCTTGCAGAAAAAATTAGCGCGTTTAACCAGCTTTCAGGCCAGTTTTGATCAAACCGTGGTGGATGCCAGCAATAAGCTTATTCAGCAGGGCGAAGGCATGTTGTCGCTGAAACAGCCGTCTTTATTCCGTTTTGAAACCCAGACGCCTGAGCCCAACCTCTTTATTGGCGATGGCAAAACCTTGTGGTTTTATGCTGAATTGTTGGATCAGGTCAGTATTTATGACGCCAAAGAACAAGTGCAGAAAACTCCTTTTGTGCTGTTGACCTCGCACGACCCTAAGCTCTGGGCTCAGTACAGTGTAACTGGTGCTGATGATCAGTTTGATATCACGCCCAAAGATCCAGGTAATGCGGTGAAAAAGCTGAGCCTGAGATTCGCAGGTTTAGCCTTATCAAAAATGATTGTCATCGACAGTAACGGTCAGAACAGCACTTTTGATTTTAATCTGGTGCAATACAATACGCCTCTGGCTTCAGAACTATTTCAATTTACTATTCCGGCCACAGCTGAAGTGGATGATCAACGCGTCAAGTGAACAACCTCGGCTTTGAATTTCACGACGATATCAGGCCTCTGGCAGCGCTGCTGAGGCCAACACAGTTATCGGACTATGTTGGACAGCAGCAAGTGCTGGGGCCAGGCACACCGCTGCGTAAAGCAATAGAAGCAGGGCGCATTTCCTCGCTCATTTTATGGGGCCCGCCAGGCACAGGCAAAACTACGTTGGCGGAGTTAATTGCCATTTATGCCAAAGCTGCCATAGCCCGTTTATCTGCTGTGACTGCTGGTGTCAAAGAAATACGCGAAGAAATTCAGGCGGCGAAACAACGTTTAGTGCAAAATCAGCGCACTTTGTTGTTTGTCGATGAAGTGCACCGCTTTAACAAAGCTCAGCAGGATGCCTTTTTACCCCATATTGAAGATGGCACTATTATTTTTATCGGTGCTACGACTGAAAACCCTGCCTTTGCACTGAATAACGCTATGTTATCCCGCGCCCGGGTCTGCATTTTAAAAAAACTGACGGCTGATGATCTGAGTTTAGTGATAGAGCGTGCTGTGGTGCATTATCAGCAGCAGGGCCAGCAGATACAAATAGCCGCTGAAGCCCGGGCTTTATTACTGCAACTGGCTGATGGTGATGCCAGACGATTGCTAAACCTGTTTGAACAGGCCGTAGAAACGGCACAGCAGGGGGCTGCAGTGACTGAACTGTCAGCCGATTTATTCCGCCAGCTGGTCCCACGCCAATTGCCGGGTTTTGATCAGCAGGGTGATATTTTTTACGATTTAATTTCTGCTTTTCATAAATCGGTGCGGGGCTCTAACCCGGATGCCGCTTTGTATTGGTATTGCCGCATTTTAGAAGGCGGTGGTGATCCTTTGTATGTGGCGCGCAGGCTACTGGCTATTGCCAGTGAAGATATTGGCAATGCCGATCCAAGGGCGTTAACTATAGGTTTGGATGCCTGGGATACCTTTGCCCGTGTGGGTCCAGCTGAAGGAGAACGGGCTATAGCTCAGGCGGCGGTTTATATGGCCTTAGCGCCAAAATCCAATGCGTTGTACAGCGCTTTTAATTCAATGCGTCAGTATGTGCAGCAGAATCCGTCCTATGAAGTGCCGGATCATTTGCGTAATGCGCCAACGGCTTTGGCCAAACAGCAGGGTTTTGGCCAGGCCTATCGTTACGCTCACAATGAACCTGGTGCTTATGCTGCGGGTGAAGTCTATCTACCCGCGGAAATGTCCGGATTGAGGTTTTATCAGCCTTCCGATCGCGGTTTAGAGAAACAACTTCAGGATAAAATGGCCTATTTAGCCATGCTGGACCAACAAGCAAAAGGACAAGGCTAATGCAGGCTTATCTGGCTGTGGCTATTGGCGGAGCTTTAGGCGCCTGTTGCCGTTTCGGTTTAGGCGAATTTATCCTGCATCTTTGTGGTAAATCATTCCCTTTTGCCACTTTGCTGGTTAATATTCTCGGGTCTTTTGTATTAGGTCTGCTTTATGGCCTGTTTTTAGCCGAACATCTGACGGTCAACCCGTGGAAGACTCTGATCGGCGTAGGTTTTTTAGGTGCCTTTACTACCTTTTCGACTTTTTCACTCGACACTGTTTTACTGCTGCAACAAGGCGATTTGGTGAAAGCCGGCCTGAACGTTGTACTGAACGTGCTGATTTGTTTAACACTCGCCTGGCTGGGTTTAAAGCTGGGCTCAATGAAGTAATCACTATGTTAGATGCAAAATTTTTACGAGCCGAGTTAGCTCAAACCGCTCAACGTTTAGCGGACCGTGGTTTTCAGTTAGATGTTGCTACGCTGGAGCAACTGGAAGAGCAGCGCCGCGAGTTGCAAATGGCAACACAGGACTTACAGAATTCGCGTAATACTAAATCCAAAGCCATAGGTCAGGCCAAAGCCCGTGGTGAAGACATCACCCCATTACTGGCTGAAGTGGATGGTTTAGGTGCTGAGCTGGAGCAAGCCAAACAAAAACTCGATGCCGTGTTAGCCCAGTGGGACAGCATTGTCAGCGCCATTCCAAACCTGCCGCACGAGTCTGTGCCAACGGGTAAAGATGAAACCGGAAACGTTGTTGTGCGTCAGTGGGGCGAGCCTAAAACCTTCGACTTTGATGTTAAGGATCATGTGGCTTTAGGTGAAGCGCTGGACAAAGGTCTGGATTTTGAAAATGCAGTGAAAATTGCTGGTTCACGTTTTGTCGTGATGCGCGGCCAGATTGCCCGTCTGCACCGTGCTTTAGCGCAATTTATGCTGGACTTGCACACAGAACAGCATGGTTATACCGAGTTGTATGTGCCTTATCTGGTGAACGCTGCTTCTTTGTATGGCACAGGTCAGTTGCCAAAGTTTGGCGCGGATTTGTTTCATACTAAACCTGCGACTGAAGAAGGGGTTGGTATGTCTCTGATCCCAACAGCTGAGGTGCCAGTCACTAATTTAGCCCGTGATTGCATTTTTGAACTGTCTGAGCTGCCACAAAAGTACGCTGCCCATACCCCATGTTTTCGCAGTGAAGCCGGCTCCTATGGCCGCGATACCCGTGGTTTAATCCGTCAGCACCAGTTTGATAAAGTGGAAATGGTGCAGTTAGTGCATCCGGATCAGTCTTTTGCCGCGCTGGAAGAGTTAACAGGCCATGCCGAGAAAGTGCTGCAGCTGCTGGGTTTACCGTACCGCACTATGTTGCTGTGCACTGGCGATATGGGCTTTGGTTCAACCAAAACCTATGATTTGGAAGTCTGGTTACCGGCGCAGAATACTTACCGTGAAATTTCGTCCTGCTCAAATATGGGCGATTTCCAGGCCCGCCGTATGCAGGCCCGCTTCCGTCCTGGTGAAGGCAAAAAGCCGGAACTGCTGCATACCTTAAACGGCTCTGGTTTGGCTGTGGGCCGGACTTTGGTGGCTGTTCTGGAAAATTATCAGCAAGCTGATGGTTCCATTCAGATCCCGGCCGTGTTACAGCCTTATATGGGTGGTAAGACCGAGATCCGTGCATAAACTGTTTGTGTTCTGTACGAAGGAGCAGACTGTCTGCTCCTGATGAGCTGGTAAAAAAATAATGTCGTTAATCAAAGAACAACAACAAAACTCAAAAAAAGCCGCTATTCCACGTCATGTGGTCGTGCGTAAAACCCGCGAGAATCCTGTGAAGGTGATGCTGCGTTGGGTCTATTGGCTGATCTTGATAGGGGTGATCGCTATAGTGGTGATGACCAGTTTTGAAGCTGGGATCTTAATGTATAAAGGGGGCCAATAGGCCCTTTTTTATTGTTCTGCTACAGACATTTAGCGGGTTTTGGTAAACCCGCTATGCGGGTAGCCTGCTTGGCAGGTCCTTCCGGGAACAACAAAAATAAATATTTGCTGTTGCCTTTATCAGCCCCAAGTTTTTCTCCCATGCTTTTGACCAATAAACGTATGGCAGGAGAGGTTTGGTACTCCTGATAAAAAGCCCGGACAAAATGCACCACTTCCCAGTGCGCTTCCGTCATAGTGATCTGCTCTAACCGGGCAAATTCTTCTGCCAGTTGTGGTGTCCAGAGTGCTAAATCAGCCAGATAACCATGTTTATCCAGCGCATAGCTTTGGTTATTTACAATAAGTTCAGTCATCAGAGTTGCTGCTTCGCCTGGAGCACTAAATCAAGCCACTGGCTGTCATTCAGTGCGGTAAAAGGTTCGGAGATCGTTATGCCGCGCACGGCGGCGTCTGTGGTCAAACAATAGACAGCACAGGGCAGGCGATTCAGCAGACCCGAAGTCATTAAATAAACCGCTTCTTGTCTTAACAAAACTTTATCTTCTGCACTGGCCAGACTCAGTATTTCAGGTAGTTGGTTGTGGGGGAGATCAAAAAGTCTCATATCAGGCCTTAATTACATGCTGCTGCGTGAAAAGCAATTGGCTAAGCTCTGTTTGTTCTAAAGGCTGAAAGCCCGGTACAAGCTCAGAGGCTTGCAAATTACGCTTTCGTAGCGACTCAGCGCAGACATATAGATTTTCAATATCGTAAAGCTCAAAGAGTTTAAAACTACGTCTGAAGTCTTTGACCATCAGTGTCGTACTGTCTTCGGCCTTCACCAGCTGATAAACCGCATCACCACTGAAAATCACGCTGAGTTGATGATCCACTGCAGCTAAAGCAAAGATTAAATCCAGACTTTCCCGTGCTGCTATGCCTTGCAAGGGCAAGCTGGTTACTACCACTGCTATCTTCATGAAAATTGCACCAGTTTATCCGCTTTGGCCAAACGCATGGCAAATTCGGCTAATCCGGCAGCTACATAACCATCTGCCGGTTTTACTTCATTGGAGCAGACACCACGTTTTTCCGCTGCGGTGATACAAAACAGCAGAGGGATCTGATGTTCCTTACAAAATTGCTGTAGTTTGACCGATAGATGAGGTTCATCTGAAGGTAAATCAATCAGGGCTGAAGCGGCGGCTACCGCATCACGGTATAAAAACACTGAATCTACACTATGGCCAGCCTCTAAGGCCTGCTGCATAAAACGCAAGGCGCTGACAAAACTTTGGCCTTGTAACACAGGGCCTTCAATCAGAACGGCAAAACTGGTCATTTATCTGTCTTTTGTATCATCAGTCGTTTGAATACCCCTTGACCCGAGTATAGAGCCAAAGTCATTAGAGTTGCAGCTTCAGGTACCAGGGCCATAAAAAAGCCCCGCAACATTGGCGGGGCATTTTACTGCAACATCAGCTTATCTCAAGCCTTAATTAATCATCGCTGCCCATGATACCCAATAACTGCAGTAATGAAGTGAACAGGTTGAAGATGTTCAGGTACAAACCCACTGTAGCGCGGATATAGTTAGTTTCGCCACCGTTCACAATACGGCTGGTATCAAACAAAATTAAACCAGACATGATCATGACTACGGCCGCGTTAATGGCCAGATGCAGGGCAGGGATTTGCAAAAAGATGTTTGCCAGGCCAGCCACTATCGCCACAATCAGACCTACAAACAGGAAGTTACCCATAAAGCTAAAATCTTTACGTGAACTTAAAGCGTAAGCCGACAGTGAAAAGAACACCACAGCAGTTAAACCAAGGGCTTGCATAATCAGCTCAGGGCCATTGGCAGTTGCAGCGAAACGGTTCAGCATAGGGCCAATAGAAGCACCTAAACAACCTGTTAAAGCGAATACCCAAAAAATGCCACTGGCGCTGTCCGCTTTTTTCTGTACCACAAAAATTAAACCGAAGGCGACCAGTGTTAATACCAGAGCGACGCCAAAACCGAAATTCATCGCCATGGCAATACCAGCTGTGACTGCGCTGAATGCTAAAGTCATAGCCAACAGGAAATAGGTATTACGCAGAACTTTATTGACTTCGATACTATGGCCTATATGACCAGTCTGAGTGCTTTGGTTGTAGGACATTGCTGTTCTCTCCATTGAGTAGTTACTTTTCTGACTTTATATTACTTGGGAAGTTCCCAAAGTGCCAGTAGTTATCTTTGTAAAACAATTCAATCATTTAGCTTGTTTTATCAAAGTTTAAAAAAATGCTTTTCTTTCGCAACCGATCTGATTATTATACGCGGCGCCGGAGGGGTGGCAGAGCGGTTTAATGCACCGGTCTTGAAAACCGGCGAAGGTTAATAGCCTTCCGAGAGTTCGAATCTCTCCCCCTCCGCCATTATTCCCAGAACCCGTATCAGCGAAAGCTTATACGGGTTTATTTTTTTGCCAGATCTCATTTCTCTTTGGCAAGACATAAAAAAAGCCGCACCAGGCGGCCTTTTCACAACTACAAGTTTTAATTCACTGCGGTACAACTCATACAAACTGAGTAGATACCTTTTGGATCGTTAAACTGTTCCAGCACTTTAAAGTCGCGGTTGATTTGACTCATGATGTTTTTCAGCAGAGGGCCAAAGGCTGACTCTTTGGCGTCAGGTAACAGGGCTTGTACTGTGCCTGAGGCAAACATGTCACGCAGCAGTTGTTCGGCTGGGGTTAATTCCTGTTCCATCACTTTGATGTCGTATTGCTTTAAGCCTGCTTTTTCAGCAGCTGCTGCTATAGCGTCATCAAAGGTACCCAGTTTATCGACTAAGCCAAACTCCAGCGCTTTAGTGCCAGTCCAGACGCGGCCTTGCGCGACCTTATCGACAGCTTCTTTTGTCATACCCCGGTTCTCTGACACCATACTGATAAAGTCGTCATAGCCTTTGTTGATCAGAAGCTGGAATATGCTGGACATTTCAGGTGTTAAGCCTTTAAACAGTGGCAACCCAGCGCTCATACCTGCAAGTTCTGTGGTACCAACGCCATCAGTATTCAGGCCTAATACAGGCATCGCATTTTCCAATGTGTGGAACAAACCGAAAATACCAATAGAGCCTGTGATAGTAGTAGGGGAAGCCCAAATCTCATTCGCAGGGGCTGCAATCCAGTAACCACCTGATGCTGCTACCGCCCCCATAGAAGCGATCACAGGCTTACCTGCAGCTTTTAATAGTTTGATTTCCTGACCTATCACTTCAGATGCAAAGGCGCTGCCGCCGCCGCTGTCGATCCGTAGCACCACAGCTTTTACTTTCTCATCAAAGCGGGCGCGACGTAACAATGCAGCTGTGGTGTCACCACCTATAGTGCCGGCTTTAGCTGAGCCATCGATGATGGTGCCACGAGCCACAACAACAGCTACTTTTTCGGTCAGTGGGTTATCGTACTGAACCGGAGGCAACACCAGATCCTGATAATCTTTAAACTGTACCTGATTAAAGCTATGTTTTTCGCTTTCACCAACGAGCGCTATTAAGTCCTGACGAAACTCTTCGCGGGTTTTGATGCTGTCAACTAACTTCGCATCCAGCGCATACTGAGTCATATCACCATTGACGGCTTGTAACTTCTGATACAAACCCATGATAGTTTCATCAAAGTTGTCGACAGCAAAACCACGGCGCTCTGCTACTTGTTGCTTGTAGCTTGCCCATAACTCGTCTAGCCATGCCTTATTAGCTTCTTTGGCTTCATCTGACATGGTATCGCGGGTAAAAGGCTCTACTGCTGATTTATAAGTGCCGACTTTAAACACATGAGTGGTGATCTTTAACTTTTCTAGCGCCGACTTGTAGTACATAGGGTAAGTGCCGAAACCTTCCAGCAATACAGTGCCCATAGGGTTTAAATTGATGCTATCCGCATAAGAAGCCAGGAAATACTGGTTCTGGCTGTAGTAGTCGCCGGTCGCCAGTACTTTTTTGCCTGCCGCTTTAAAATCCTGCAGTGCGCTGCCCACCATGGACAACTTGTCCATAGAGCCTGAGCCAAAAGAAGACAAATCCAGCACTATGGCCTTTATACGTTCATCTGTTTTTGCGGCCTGAATGGTTTTTAGCAGGTCGGTCAGTAAAATTTCAGGTTCTTCGTCTTCTGAACCCATACTTTCATTCAGCACCTGGTCCAACGGATCAACATAACGTTTTTCTTCTACCAGATCACCGGATAAGTTCAGGATCAGAGCGGCACTTTCGGGGACTTCAACTTTATCGTCGCTGCTGAAGATAGAGATCAAAATAAAGATAAAGACAATGGCAAAAATCAGATTAAACGTAATGTGACGAACCAGACTGATAGCGCGCCAAATGCCACCAAAAAAGCGTCTTAAGATCCCGGGTTTTTTCTCAGACATATGATGTACCTATAGTTTCGGCAAAGTAATAGAAGGCTATGCTAACGAATTTAGTCATAAAGCTCAGGGTGGAATTTGTAAGTAAATGTTTATTTGCCTCTGCACCGTTACGTTTGAGCAGCATTACCACCGTTTTTTATCACCACTGGGTTTGGCGGCATGATGAATTACTTAGGGTATGTCTTGCGATAAGGCAGCAAAACGGCTACATTCATTCCATTCAACAGGTACGACCAGAGAGAATGTTGTGGCATATCCGCATTTATTAGCCCCACTGGATTTGGGTTTCACTCAATTAAAAAATCGCGTCATTATGGGTTCCATGCATACTGGCCTGGAAGAAGAGAAACAAGGTTTTGATAAGCTGGCTGCTTTTTATGCCGAACGGGCTAAAGGCGGAGTAGGTTTAATTATCACCGGCGGTATCAGCCCGAATTTTCGTGGCAATCTGGTACCTTTTGGCAGTCAGTTGACCTGGTGGTGGCAAGCCGGAAAGCATAAAAAGGTGACGCAAGCAGTGCATCAGCATGGCGGCAAAATTTGTATTCAACTGCTGCATGCCGGCCGTTATGGCTATCACCCTTTTAGTGTGGCACCAAGTGCTGTGCAATCGCCTATTACGCCCTTTAAGCCTAAAGCTTTATCTGACGGCCAGATCCGCAGCACCATTGCCGACTTTGCTCATTCTGCGAAGCTCGCGAAAAAAGCAGGTTATGACGGTGTTGAAATTATGGGGTCTGAAGGTTATCTGCTAAATCAGTTCCTTTGTGCCCGCACTAATCAGCGTACCGACCAATGGGGAGGGAATTTTGAAAACCGCTGCCGTTTTGTGCTGGAAATCATAAAGGCGGTGCGTGAAGCCTGTGGTAAAGACTTTATTATTATTTACCGTTTATCCATGTTGGACTTAGTTGAGGACGGCAATAGCTTTGACGAGGTCATTGCACTGGCAGCTTCCGCTGCCGCTGCAGGTGCCACTATGCTCAATACGGGCATAGGCTGGCATGAAGCCAGAATTCCGACTATCGGCACTATGGTTCCGCGCGCGGCTTTTAGCTGGGTGACAGAGCAGGTGCGCAAACACGCCAGTATTCCTGTGATTGCAACCAACAGAATTAACGATCCAGAGGTCGCTGAAACTATTCTCGAGTCAGGTCAGGCTGATATGGTCTGTATGGCCAGACCGTTTTTGGCGGATGCCGATTTTGTCAATAAAGCGGCTGCAAATCAGGCTCATCTGATCAATACCTGTATTGCCTGCAATCAGGCCTGTCTGGACCATGTATTCCAGAAAAAACGTGCCAGCTGTTTAGTCAATCCCCGTGCCTGTTACGAAACTGAACTGAATTTTGAAACTGCAGCAACGAAGAAAAAAATTGCTGTAGTAGGAGCTGGTCCTGCAGGTTTAGCTTTTAGTGTGTATGCAGCGTCCCGTGGTCATGATGTCACTTTATTTGACAGAGCCAGCGAAATTGGTGGTCAGTTTAATTACGCCAAACAGATACCGGGCAAAGAAGAGTTCTATCAGACGTTGCGTTATTTTGGCGAAATGCTGAAGTTGAATAAGGTCAATGTGCAACTGAATTCTGAGCAAACGGCCGAAAGTCTGGTTGCTGGTGGTTATGATCATGTGGTGTTGTCCAGTGGCATCAAAGCCCGTCAGCTGGAGATCCCAGGTTATGATCATCCTAAAGTATTAAGTTATCTGGATGTCTTAAAACATCATAAGCCTGTTGGTAAAACTGTAGCTGTGATAGGGGCTGGAGGTATTGGTTTTGATGTGTCCGAGTACTTGACTGAGCCTCATTCTCTGACTTTACAACCCGAAGCCTGGTTAAAAGACTGGGGTATAGATAAAACCTATCAAAGCCGCGGTGCTTTGCTGGCAGATGCTCCAACCGACCCTGCAGAGCGTAAAGTATTTTTGCTGCAACGTAAAACCAGCAAAGTAGGGGCTGGGCTAGGCAAAACCACAGGCTGGATCCATCGTAGTTCGCTAAAGAAGAAAGGTGTCGAGA
This sequence comes from uncultured Chromatiaceae bacterium, assembly GCA_946482615.1. Next base: position 13,381 of record CAMLSF010000014.1, read on the forward strand.
TGCTCTCTGGCGTCAGCTACAACAAAATAGATGACGCAGGACTTTGGATCAGCATAGAGGGTCAGGAACGTTGTCTGGCAGTCGATAATGTTATTGTCTGTGCCGGACAGGAACCGGATCGCAGCCTGCACCAGCAATTGCTTGATGCCGGACAACAAGTGCACCTGATTGGCGGGGCTGATGTGGCAGCAGAACTGGATGCCAAACGAGCCATTCGTCAGGGCGCTGAGTTAGCCGCCCTGCTGTAATCTGTCCTGTTACTGATAGCTACAACCTGAGTGAGATCGGGTTGTAGCTAATGAAATACCCTCAGCTTTTACACTCTGATCCGACTGCTGAAATATATTTTTCTAACTTTCACTTGCTAAGCCTACCTAATTCCCGCTATTACTCAGGTCGTGATTGCATTCGTATGCATAACGGTGTTGTTTTATTTTGGTGCAGTCTTAAAGCGCTGCACCAAAATGGATAGTTGTCATACGTACGTCATCTGCTGTTCCTAAATTAACTGCTCGCAGAAGTATTGATTCGATTGGGAGATCAGGAATTCTTCATACTTCTGCTGCTTGTGGTATCAGCTTTGCTTTCATTGCAGCAAAGTAAAAAAATAATATTCAAATCGTCAGTTATATTAACAGGGAGACTTTTATGTCTGGTGTACTTACCATGATTTTAGCGGGGGGCGAAGGGACCAGACTGGCACCTTTGACTGGAGTCAGAGCCAAACCAGCTGTGCCTTTTGGTGGCAATTACAGGATTATAGATTTTGTACTGAATAACTTCGTCAATTCGGATTTATTGCAGATCTTTGTGATCACTCAGTTTAAGTCACATTCACTGATGAAACATTTAAGCCGGGCCTGGCGTGTGACCGGCTTGACCAACAGATTTATTGACCCTATCCCGGCCCAGATGCAAACAGGTAAACACTGGTATCTGGGGACAGCGGATGCGGTTTATCAGAATATTCATCTGATCCACGGTCTGGATCCGGAGCAAGTCTGTGTTTTTGGTGGCGACCACATCTACAAAATGGATGTACGGCAAATGCTGAATTATCATCGCCAGAATGATGCGCTGCTGACGGTGGCAGCTATACCTGTGCATGTGTCTCAGGCCCATGAGTTTGGTGTGATAGAAGTCGACAGCACAGGGAAAATGGTGGGGTTTGAAGAAAAACCTAAGTCGAACCCAAAAACTATCCCGGGTCGGCCAGACTATGTATTGGCCTCCATGGGGAACTACATCTTTGATGCCAAGACCTTAGTGGAGGTGCTGAATGAAGATGCAGCACAAATTGATTCGAAACATGATTTTGGTCACAACATTATTCCGAAAATGTACCCGCAAGGCAGAGTCTATGTCTATGACTTCTCGACCAACGTGATCCGTGGCGAGCAGGCAGATTCCAAAGGCTACTGGCGGGATGTTGGCACTCTGGATTCATATTACGAAGCCAATATGGATTTAATTTCAGTGCAGCCGCCTCTGGATTTATACAATAAATACTGGCCACTTCGCAGTTATACGCCCCCTATGCCACCTGCAAAGTTTGTCCATGACGAGGCGAACAGAACGGGGCAGGCGATTAGCTCAATGGTCGCTTCGGGCTGTATTGTCAGTGGCGCTATCGTTTATCAATCTATTTTGGGGTATAACACTGTAGTGCACAGCCATGCTTATATTGAAAAAAGTGTGTTGATGGGCAATAACGATATTGGCAGGGGTTGCCGTATTCGCCGTGCTATCATCGATAAAGATGTGAAAATTGCACCAAACACCATTATTGGTGAGGACCCGGTGCTGGACCGTCAGCGTTTCCATGTGTCCGCTGATGGTGTTGTGGTGATCCCCAAAGGGGCAATGGTAGGATTTGACTGATACTGCGAGTCAGAAGGCCGCAGTTCGGAATGCGGCCTTGAGTGGGAAATATTAAATGCGTGTGTTGTTTTTATGCAGTGAATTTGAGGGTGTAATTAAAACCGGTGGTTTGGCTGATGCCTGTCGCGGTTTGGCTTTACAGATGCAAAAGCTTGGACATGAAGTCAAAGTGTTCATTCCTCGTTATGGCAGTCTTTATGCGGTCCCTGTTGAAGAGAACTGGAACTCTGTTTATTTTGCTTTGGGTGGGCATGCTCAGGGCTGTGCGGTGCGCACAGTGCTGAATTCTGAAGTACCGCTGTCACTGATTGAGCATCACGATTATTTTGGCCGGCCACGGCCTTATGATGATGGCCATCAGGCCTATCCGGACAATGCTTTACGTTTTGCGTTCTTTTGCAAAGCGGCGCTGCAGTTGTGTGTCGACACAGACTGGAAACCGGATCTGATCCATGGACATGACTGGCAAACCGGCATCGCGGCTTATTATTTAAAACAGTTTTACCAGCAGGCTTTGCCTGGCACTAAAATGCTGTTTACTATTCACAATGGTGCTTATCAGCAAGCTTTATCGGCGGCAGACAGAGCGCAGACCGAAGTTTATCCATCAAGTTCTATGGCAGGATCCAGTATGCTGGCTCTGGGGTTGGCTTATGCGGATAAGGTCAATACGGTCAGTAAAGGCTACGCGACAGAATTGTTGTCTGAACCCGCTGCCAATGGCCTGGCCGCTTTGTATCAGGCGCGTGGTGATGATTTTTCCGGTATTTTGAACGGCTGTGACTATGAACAATGGGACCCGGCCACTGACATCTACCTGAAGGCTAAATACAGCCACAGCAAACTCAAAGGTAAGCTGGTTTGCAAAGAAGAGATGAGACACAGGTATCATCTTGAGCAAACCACAGCACCGCTTTTTGTGCTGGTCAGCCGGATCACTGAGCAAAAAGGTTTTGCTTATTTAATGCCTGCATTAGAACAGTGGCTGGGCGAAGCGGATGCACAAGTACTGATGATGGGGACGGGAGACCAGACTTATGCAGGACGGTTGCGCTCACTCAAGGATAAATTTCCAGGTCGCTTTATGTTTGTCGAAGGTTTTGATGAAGCTTTATCACACCAACTGGAGGCTGCTGGTGACTTTTTTCTGATGCCTTCTTTATTTGAACCTTGTGGCTTAAACCAGATTTACAGTCTGCGTTATGGCACTGTGCCGCTGGTGCGCTTAACCGGGGGTTTAAAAGATACTGTGCGTGATTTGTCAGACAGTGACGCTACAGGCATAGGTTTTATTGAACCTACAGTGCAGGCTTTGCTGGAAGCGTTAAACAGAGCTTTGAACTTGTATCAGCAAAAGGCTTGGTATAAAGAAGTACAACAAAGGGGTATGCAGCAGCGTTTTGGGTGGGCTGAATCAGCAGCTCAGTATCAGGTGTTGTATCAACAACTACGGACTTAGCTGAGCGTCGAGGCATAATTTCGCCCAGAGCTTGAACAAACAGCAGTTGCGGCTGCGAAAGCTGTTGTATGGATAAAATAAAGTTTGGTAGCCTTAAGTGAGCTAAATCAAAGGGTTTATTTATGGATGCTGTTACATTACTGACGACCCGTTATTCCTCCGCACGTTTAACTGAACCTGCCCCGAGTGGCGAAGCTCTGGCTATTATCAAACAAGCTGCATTACAGGTGCCTGATCACGGTCATTTAAGACCCTGGCGTTTTGTGGTGGTCACTGGCCGTAAATCTCTGGAAAAGTTAGGGGATGTTTTTGCTGAAGCCGCGCTGGAGGAGGATCCTTCTGTTGCCAATGAGCTGATTGAACGCGCCCGTCAGTTACCTTTGCGTGCTCCTATGGTCATCGTTTGTATTGCTAAATGTGTGAATCACCCGAAAGTGCCTTTGTCTGAGCAGACACAGTCAGCGGCTTGTGCCGTAATGGCAATGCAACAAGCTGCTTTTGCTTTGGGTTTTGGTGGTATATGGCGCACAGGGGCATACACTCAATACGAGTTTGTAAAGCAGGCATTTGAGCTTGGTGAAGATGATGAAATTGTTGGCTTTCTGTATTTAGGCACTTGTGCTCAGGACGTTCCGGCCAGAGCTCCTTTAGCTGTCGAAGAGTTTTTCAGCGACTATCAATAACAAAAGGATCCAGAGTAAAAGCAACACAGGATCTGGAACTCTGTGTTGCTTTTTTGCGTTATTCCAGACGCAGTACTTCTTCAATATGGCTGGTTTCGGCCATCATAGTTTTCCACCAGCGCTTTTGGGTTGCCGCTGTTTCAGGCTGATTCAGAGACAGTGCCTGCCCAAAGACTGGTGTAAGCAAAGGCACCCGGTAAGCTTTGGCTGCCGCTTCTAATCGCTCCAGTGGTTCATGCCAGTTATGCATAGCTAAATCAAAACTACTGTTGTGAATGGGCACCATGTATTTACCTTGCAGATCCAGATGTGCGCGCAAGGATTGCTCCGGCAGCATATGAATATCTGCCCATAATTCGTTATAGGCGCCAGTTTCAATCAAAGTCAGATCAAAAGGGCCCAGCCGTTCTCCTATGGTTTTAAAACCGGAAAAATAACCACTGTCCCCGCTGAAAAACAACTTCAGGTCAACTGTCCTGATAGCCCAGGATGACCATAAGGTCTTGTTTTTGTCACTCAGACCACGACCAGAAAAATGTTGAGCCGGAGTTGCAGTGAAGGTTACGCCGTGCAAACTGGTGTCTTGCCACCAGTCCAGTGCGACAATTTTCTCTTTGGGGATGCCCCAGCGAATTAAATGCTGATCCACGCCAAGAGGCACAATAAAACGCTCTGTTCTGTCATTCAGGGCCAGCACACTGTGTTTATCCAAATGATCGTAATGATCATGGGACAAAATAATACCAGCCAGGGCAGGGACTTCGGACAGTTGCAAAGGCAACTGATGGAAGCGTTTTGGACCAACCCATTGCACTGGTGAAGCGCGTTCAGAAAACACCGGATCGGTTAACCAATAACGTCCGTTTAATTGCAACAACACCGTGGAATGACTGATTTTATACAGTAATGCTTCCTCAGTGGCTATGGCTGACAACTGCATCCTGGCCACAGGCAACTGAAAAGCAGGGCTGCGTTCTTTATTGGTGTTCGTCAGATACTGCCATAAGATTTGCGGTAACTTGGCAAAACCAGCCTCATTGGCACCGGAACTATTGATAAATCTTTGCTCTTTTGTGGTGGAAGATAAATAGGATGTCATAACAGCTCCGCTTAAAAGTAATAAAACAATAGCAACACTGCGGCGACTAAAGCTCATCAGTTGGCCCTTTAAAAGTAAACTACACTGTGCAGTTTACTTAATTGGCTTCAAAAGTAAACCGGAGAGTGTAATAATACGAAAAATTTTTCAGGAACCTCTAGTGTGAAGACAAAAGCTCTACCCAGACTGACTCGTTCCGAGCAAAAAAAACAGGATGTATTGCGTGCCGCTATTCAGGAATTTCGCCTCTTTGGTTTTGCTGGTGCCAGTATGGACAGAATTGCTGAGTTAGCAGGGGCCTCCAAGCGCACTGTGTACAATCATTTTGTCAGCAAAGAGCAACTGTTTGAACTTGCAACCACTGAGTTATGGCGCAGCAGCAAATCAGCGGCCACTGTGGCTTTTGATCCTTCATTGTCTGCAGAACAGCAATTGCTGACCATATGTCGCCAATGTATGGCTGTGTACGAACAAGAGGATTTTATTGAGCTGGCGCGGGTGGTCATGGCTGAATATATCCGCAGTTCGGAAAAAGCGCAGGCAGCTATGCAGCGGATGGCAAGTCAGGAAGGAGGGCTTGAACTCTGGCTGGCACAGGCACAGCAGCATGGGGTCTTAACTATCCCTGATATTCAAGTTGCAGTGACGCAGTTCTGGGGCATGTTTAAAGCTTTTGTATTTTGGCCGCGAGTATTTAATATGACCACTGCAACCAAAGTGGATGAAGCCGTATTATTGAGCTCTATACGGATGTTTGTCAGTTTTTACAGTGCAAAATAAAAAGCAGCAAAGGGCGATTAAGCGCCTTTGCCGCTTGATGATCAGAGGTTAAAAACCGGTTTCAAAATAAGCAGAGGCCTGCACCATCTCCCAGGTACCGTCTGTATATAAGATGGTCGCTTTACCCACATGAGTTTGGTAAGGCGTAATGGGCTGTATGCAGAATTCCTGGGTTGTTGTACATCCTGCTGCGGCTTCAGACCAGAGGATAGATGAGACAGGTTTGTTCAGTCCTGTCACACGCCATACTGCATCGTTGGGGTTGTAATCCATAGTGTATTCCATCATGTAACAAGACCCGACTTGCCATTCGTCATAAGCCGGAGTGTCAATAAAACACTCCATTTGAGCGGCAGATACAGGCAAGACCACTGCAGCCAATAAAACCGATGTTAGCAGTTTTTTCATATGCACTCCTTTTTATGTTGCAGTATTGGGGATTTGGTTTAGTAACCCGTTTCAAAAGAGGCCGTTGCCTGAACCGCTTCCCAGGTCCCATCGGTGTAGAGAATGGTGGCTTTACCCAGATGTTCCTGATAAGGGCGAATTTCTTTGCTGCAGTACAGGGAATTTGAAGCACAACCGGCTGTTGTTTCTGACCACAATACAGAAGAGATCGCTTTGGTTGTGCCTGTTATCCGCCAAATTGCTGTATTGGGATTGTTGTCCATTGTGTATTCAAAGTTTGGGCAAAAACCAACTTGCCACTCGTCATAAGCTGCCGTATCTACCATACACTCCATTTGGGCAGCCATAGCAGGCAGTGTCATTATGCTTGTTATCAATGCGATCAAAGTTTTTTTCATATCAATATCCTTTATAGAAAAATGAGTTCTGTTGTTTTAGGCTGGTTATAAAATTTAAAAACCTGTTTCAAACCATGCTGTGGCCTGAACTGCTTCCCAGGTGCCGTCTGAGTAGAGGATGGTTGCAGAACCGAGATGTTCCTGATAAGGCCGTATAGGTTTAGTGCAACTGGTTGCAGTAGTCGCACAACCTGCCGTGGCGTCGGCCCAGATCACGGAAGAAATGGGTTTAGTTGCACCGGCAATTCGCCACGACGCAGGGTTGGTGTTGTAGTCCATCGTAAATTCCATACCAAAGCAGTAGCCATCGCTCCAACTGGCGACACCACTGATCATGCATTGCATGGTCGCTGCTGTTGCGGGCAGCGCCATCATTCCAACCACTAAAGGGGCTAATAATTTTTTCATCTTTATTCCTTTAATCATGTTTATCTGACTTGGTTGTTGCCAAAAAGGCAAAATTAGTTAATCAAGTGTTTATTTTTGTGTCAATCTAAATTTGATTAAAAAAGGAACAAAAATTACTTTTTAGGAACTTATTCAGTGAGACAGTTGCAGTGATGATGAAAAAATACATAAAAAAAGGCCTCATTCAGAGGCCTTCAGAAAAAGATAAGCAAAATAGCTTAGAAGTCGGCATTACCAGGCGTACGAGGGAAGGCGATGACGTCACGGACGTTGCCGACACCTGTGACATAAGACACCAGACGTTCAAAACCTAAACCAAAACCGGCATGAGGGACTGTGCCGTAACGACGCAAGTCGCGGTACCAGCTGTAGTCTTCTTTATTCAGACCCATCTGGTCCATACGGGCATCCAGTTGTTCCAGACGCTCTTCACGTTGGCTACCACCGATGATTTCGCCAATACCAGGGGCCAGAATATCCATAGCAGCCACAGTTTTGCCGTCTTCATTCATCCGCATATAAAAGGCTTTGATGTCTTTTGGATAGTTTTGCAGAATGACAGGAGCGCCTACGTGCACTTCCGCTAAGTAGCGCTCGTGCTCAGACTGTAAATCCACACCCCATTCGACAGGGTAATCAAATTTCTTGCCGCAGTTTTTCAGGATCTCTACAGCTTCGGTGTAATCCATCCGGACAAAAGTGGAGTCGATCATGCTCTGCAGGCGGCTGATGGCGTTTTCATCCACTCGCTCGGCAAAAAACGCCATATCATCAGCGCGCTCTGCCAATACGGCTTTAAATACAAACTTCAGCATGTCTTCCGCCAGCTGCGCCACGTCTTTTAATTCAGCGTAAGCCACTTCGGGTTCAATCATCCAGAACTCAGCTAAGTGACGGGTAGTGTTGGAGTTTTCAGCACGGAACGTCGGGCCAAAGGTGTAGACTTTGGACAAAGCACAGGCATAAGTTTCAACGTTCAGCTGACCTGATACCGTCAGGAAGGTTTCTTTACCGAAAAAGTCCTGTTTGTAATCAATAGCACCTTTGTCGGTACGTGGCAGGTTTTCCAGATCCAGCGTACTGACGCGGAACATTTCACCTGCACCTTCCGCATCTGCACCTGTGATGATGGGGGTGCTGATCCAGTAGAAACCACGTTCGTGGAAAAAACGGTGAATGGCCTGAGCTAAACAGTGACGAACACGGGTGATAGCGCCGACCATGTTGGTACGGGCACGCAAATGCGCCTGTTCACGCAGGTATTCCATACTGTGGCGTTTTGGGGCCATAGGGTAGGTGTCCGGGTTTTCCACCCAGCCAACCACTTCAACAGAGGAGGCCTGAATTTCAAAAGCCTGACCCTGACCTTCTGACCTGGCAATAGTGCCTGTGACAATCACAGAGCAAGCCGTCGTCAGACGTTTAATTTCGTTTTCGTAATTATTCAATTCAGCCGGAGCAACGGCCTGAACTGCATCAAAGCAGCTGCCGTCGTGCACGGCTAAAAATGAAATCCCGGCTTTGGAATCACGCTTAGTGCGGATCCACCCTTTTACTGTGACTGTGTCGCCAACCTGATACTGGCCAGACAGCACATCTTTGATTACTGCATGCGTCATGCAACCTGCTCCAACTTACTTAAGAAACTGTAAAAACCCAAAAGCAGACATCATACTGAGGCAAAGACTGAACACAAGTAAAAAGTGTGAGGAATTCTAAAATGAGCGCTTCAGAGTCTGAACTTAAGCCAAAAGAGCGGCGTAAAGGCGCAGATTGGCTGATGGTGTTGCTGGCGATGATGAATCTTGGGGCCTGGTTTTTGCTGATTATGGGACTGGCGTTGGCACATTTGGCCAAACCCGAGTTTAACAGTGGTTTAGTGCAGTATTGGGGGATCCCCATTGATCATCAGTGGGATAAAGAGCTGGTGGCAAAGCTGGAAGTATTAGTGCGCTGGTGTCTGGTTTTTACTGCAGCCACCCTGGTATTGCATCAGTTTCGTAACAGACGCCGTGATGATGGCTGGCGCTTAAATTTGTTTTTTTTGCTGTTTTTAAGCGCCGTGGTGTTATTTATATTTTCGACTATTGACTAGAACTCTTAGGTGATTAGAAGCTTCAGGCGCCGGGTAAGGCTTTCATACCGTCTTGCTGGGGCTGATGACAAAGCTGCACCAGTGCTGAGGTCAATTGAGTAAGCTGGGCAGAGCTGATGATGTAAGGCGGCATCAGATACAACAGCTTGCCAAAAGGCCGGATCCAGACCCCCAGTTCAACAAAAGCTTTTTGCATGGCGGCGACATCAACATTTTGTTTCATTTCGACTACACCAATAGCACCCAATACCCGCACATCCGCCACATAAGGTGAGGCACAGCAGGGTTCAAGTTCCAATTTTAATTGTTGCTCTATAGCCTTGACCTGAGCTGGCCATTGGTTTTGTTGCACCAGTTGCAGGCTTTTCAGCGCTACAGCACAGGCCAGCGGATTGGCCATATAAGTCGGGCCGTGCATTAAGGCTGGCACTGAGCCCCGGGCTATACCTTCTGCGACTTTATCATTGCACAGAGTCGCCGCCAGTGTCAGATAACCACCTGTTAACGCTTTCCCGAGACAGATAATGTCCGGACTGATGCCGGCGTGCTGACAGGCAAATAATTTGCCGGTGCGGCCAAAACCTGTGGCTATTTCATCGGCAATCAAAAGCACCTGATACTGATCACAAAGCCTGCGCGCCAGCTTTAAATACTCCGGATGATAAAACCTCATACCGCCTGCGCCCTGCAGTACAGGCTCCAGAATAAAAGCCGCTAAGTGCTGGTGATGCTCTGCAAATAAAGCTGTTAAAGCCTGTTTATCTTCAGACAGAAAATCACCGTCAAAACGGCTTAGGGGGGCAGGGGCAAATAGCTGCGGGATGATTTGATCCTTAAACATCGAATGCATGCCATCGATTGGATCGCAGACTGACATAGCAGCGAAGGTATCGCCGTGATAGCCCTTTTGAATGGTCAATAAACGGCTTTTCTCCGGACGAGCCAGACCCAACCAGTACTGCAGCGCCATTTTGATGGCGACTTCAACCGATATCGAACCGCTGTCGGCAAAAAACACTTTGTTTAAGCCTTGCGGCACCATGTCCAGTAATAACATCGCCAAATCGACGGCAGGCTGATGGGTAATACCACCAAACATCACATGGCTCATTTTCTGGCTTTGTGCCACAAGCGCCTGATTTAACTCCGGATGGTTGTAGCCATGAATAGCGGCCCACCAGGATGAAGTGCCATCCACTAAAGTCCGGCCATCTTCGAGCATTAATTCACAGCCCTGAGCGCAGACCACAGGATAAACAGGCAAAGGTGCACTCAAAGAGGTGTAGGGATGCCAGATATGCTGACGGTCAAATTCAAGATTGATGCTCATAAAATAACCTGCAGTAAACTTTGCAAACTGGTTGGCGTTGACATGGCGTTAAGGGCCGATAGACTAACGGAAAATTTAAAAGACCACAATTTGTCTGGCTCTTGTCTTCGGGGAATTTTATGTCTGCAGTTTTACCGCTTCGTCACAACTGGACGCTGGCTGAAGTAAATGAGTTATTTGCTTTACCTTTTAACGACTTAGTTTTTCAGGCCCAGACGGTGCACCGTCAGTTTTTTAAACCGAACGAAGTACAGATCAGCACTTTGTTATCGATAAAAACCGGCGCCTGTGCTGAAGACTGTAAATATTGCCCACAAAGTGGTCATTACAATACAGGCCTTGAGCGCGAACGTTTGCTGGAAGTGGAAAAAGTACTGACGCAGGCCAAAGCCGCCAAAGACAAAGGCGCCAGCCGTTTTTGTATGGGCGCAGCCTGGAGCAATCCAAAGCAGCGGGACATGCCCTTTCTGATGGAAATGGTCAAAGGTGTGAAGGAAATGGGTTTGGAAACTTGTATGACGCTGGGCAAACTGGATGCAGGCCAGGCCAAAGAGCTAAAACAGGCCGGTTTGGATTACTACAACCATAACCTCGATACTTCGCCAGAGTTTTACGGCGAAATTATCACTACCCGTACTTATCAGGACAGATTAGATACGCTGCAGCATGTGCGTGATGCCGGGATGAAAGTGTGTTGTGGTGGCATAGTGGGTATGGGCGAGTCGGCCAACGACAGATCGGCACTTTTAATGCAGCTGGCCAATTTGCCGGAGCATCCACAAAGTGTACCTATTAATATGCTGGTGAAAGTGCAGGGCACGCCGATGGAAAATGTTGAAGACCTGGATGGCTTTGAGTTTATCCGCACTATAGCCGTTGCCCGCATCATGATGCCACAAAGCCATGTGCGTTTATCTGCCGGCCGTTCCCGCATGAATGAACAAATGCAGGCGCTGTGTTTTATGGCAGGCGCCAACTCGATATTTTACGGCGATAAGTTATTGACCACAGAAAACCCTGAAGCAGATGCCGATATGTTGTTATTTGCCAAGTTGGGTATTGTGCCAGAACAGCGTCATGATGTATCAGACGAAGCGCACGAAGCGGCTTTAGCCGATGCCATTAAAGAGCAACATACCCCTTCATTGTTCCACAGCGCGGTTTAAGTGCAGTGATGAACAGGTTAGAGCGCTTTGCAGAGCAGATCACAAAGCGCAAAGCTGCTGGCTTGTACCGGCAGCATCCGGTGATTGATTCCTGTCAGGGCCCTTTGCTGCGCAATCAGCAGGGCGCCTATCTTAATTTTTCCGGGAATGACTATCTGGGTTTAGCCACTGAACCAGAGCTTGTAAAAGCGCTGGCAGAGGGGGCTGAACGTTTTGGTGTCGGTAGTTCAGGTTCACCATTGGTGACTGGGTATCATTATGCGCACAGGGCGTTATCCGATGCACTCTGTGACTGGCTGGGCGTGGACGACGTCTTACTGTTTTCCTCAGGTTTTGCTGCCAATCAGGTGATGTTGCAGCACTTAGCTGATAAAACCGATCATTTGCTGCTCGATAAACTTTGCCATGCCTCTTTGATTGACGCTGCGCTGTGCAGTGACGCGCCTTACAAACGTTTTGCACATCAGGACCTGGCCGCGCTTGAGCAGCTGTTACAAAACTATCCATCGGCTTTGGTGGTGACTGAAGGTGTATTTAGCATGGATGGTGACAGCCCGGATTTGACTGCCGTATCAGCACTGTGCAAAACAAATAAAGCGGATTTGCTGCTGGACGATGCCCATGGACTGGGAGTGCTTGGCAAAGAGGGCAAAGGCAGCTGGAATGCACAAGGGCTCAAGTCCGGTGACATGTTCTGCCTGATGGCGAACTTTGGTAAAGCTTTGGCAGGACAGGGGGCGTTTTTAGCAGGTTCAGCCACTGTGATGGAGTATTTACGCCAGTTTGCCCGGCATTATATTTACAGCACGGCGTTATCACCAGCCTTGTGCTGGGCGATGAAAACGTCAGTGCAGTTAAGCCGCAGCCAGGAGTGGCGCAGAGACAAACTGAACGACAATATTGTGCTGTTTAAAACTCTGGCTTCAGCTGCAGGTTTCAGACTATTGCCCTCCAACACGGCGATACAACCAGTGGTGATCGGTGATCCAGACCACGCCATGCGGATAAGTGCTTTGTTAAAACAACAAGGCATTTGGTTAAGCGCTATAAGGCCACCTACTGTGCCGCAGGGCAGCGCCAGGTTACGCATTACTTTATCTGCGTTGCATCAGAGTGACGATATTCGCCTTTTAGTGCAAAAGCTGGAGCAAGTGCTATGAACGCTTTGGCATTGACGGATGACATAGCGCGGCATTTTGGCCGGGCCCGCGAAAGTTATGAACAGGCGGCCAGGTTACAGCGTCTGGTGGCGGCTAAAGCCCTGAGTTTGCTGACGCCCACAACGGGCTTATTGCTGGATTTAGGTTCCGGACCGGGTTGGTTTCATCCGCAGCTAAAACAGCATTGCACAGAGCTTCTGGCACTGGATTTAAGTTTTGACATGCTACAAAAAACCAGCGCAGCCCAGTGCGCTACCTTGGTGGTTCAGGCGGATGCCCAGTCTTTGCCTGTCGCGGGTTGCAGCATAAACCGGGTATTCTCCAGCCTGATGCTGCAATGGTGCGATAAACCAGAGCTGGTTTTGCAGGACATTTACCGGGTGTTAAAGCCAGGCGGTTCGGCCGTTCTTAGTACCTTGCTCGATGGCACCTTGCAGGAATTTAAACAGGCCTGGGCGCAGGTGGATCAGCATCAGCATATTAATCAGTTTTTACCTTTGAGTTTTTATCAGCAACTTGTTCAGGATTTACCAGAACTGGGCTTAAGCTTGCAGACGGAACTGGTGCAGCTGGATTATCCGGATGTACTGGCTTTGGCCCGGGAGCTGAAAGATTTAGGTGCCAACACTGTGACCCAGGGCCGTAATAAAGCCTTAACAGGCAAACAACGCTGGCAACAGGTGCAGCAGGCCTATCCGGCCCCTTGTATCAACGGCCAAATCAGCGCCAGTTATCAGGTGTTGTACCTGACCTTTAGTAAACAAAACCAAGAGTAACCTTATGCACAGCCTTTTTATCACAGGCACAGACACTGATGCCGGTAAAACCTATGTGGCCGTCGCCTTATTACAAGGTTTAAAAGCACTGGGCTATCGCACTGTGGCGCAAAAGCCTGTGGCGGCCGGAGTCAATGAAAGTGGTTTTAATACGGATGCTCTGCAATTACAGCAGCATGCGACAGAGGCGCTTAGTTACCAGCAGGTGAATCCCTATTGCCTGAACGACGCAGTAGCCCCGCATTTAGCTGCTGCAAAAGAAGGGCTTGTGATCGATGCTGGCAGACTAAACACAGAGCTACAAAAGCTGCAAAGTCTGGAGGCTGATCTGGTTTTAGTGGAAGGCGCAGGGGGCTGGTTGTTACCACTGGATGAGCACAGCACTATGGCCGATTGGGTGACAGAGCAACAATTGCCTGTGCTATTGGTGGTCGGGATGAAACTTGGCTGCTTAAACCATGCCTTATTGACTGTGCGGGAAATACAACGCTCTGGCTTGAGACTGTTGGGCTGGGTCGCCAATTGTATTGACCCGGACATGGCGTATCAACAGGAGAATATCAGCTATTTGCAACAAAGCCTGGCAGCGCCTTGTCTTGGTGTTTTGCCCTATCAATCCGAACCAGAGCTCAATACAACCCTGGCCGCGGCCCTGCTCAAACAGTTCCAAAGCTGATGTGACCTGACGCACTGACAGCTCCATTCATCTTTATTTACAATTGCTTGTCGCACTTTGATTGAAAAACAGCTTCTAAGCCATATAGTACAAGCAGTAGCTTAATAAACGAGGTATCTATGAAGCGAATTATACTGTTCTTAGCCACAAACCTGGCGGTGATGTTGGTGTTAAGTATTGTACTTAGCATCGTCTTTAAAGTGCTGGGCATCGATAGCCGTAGCATAGGCGGCTTGTTGGTGTTTGCAGCAGTATTTGGTTTTGGTGGTTCTTTTATTTCACTCTTTATGTCGAAATGGATGGCCAAACGCTCCACTGGTGCTGTGGTGATCACTCAGCCACGCAACGCGACTGAACAATGGTTGTTTGAGACTGTGCGTCGTCAGGCACAACAAGCTGGTATTGGCATGCCGGAAGTGGCTATTTATGATTCGCCGGAAATGAACGCCTTTGCCACAGGGGCCAGCCGCAACAATGCCTTAGTCGCGGTAAGCACTGGTTTGCTGCGCAATATGCGTGAAGAAGAAGTAGAAGCTGTATTGGCGCATGAAGTATCGCACGTTGCCAATGGTGATATGGTGACTCTGACGCTGATCCAGGGGGTGGTGAACACCTTTGTGATTTTCTTTGCCCGCTTAATAGCAGGTGCTATCAGCGGTAACCGTAATGAAGAAGGCGGTGGAGGCAATGGTTTTGCCTATATGATCACTGTATTTGTGCTGGAAATGGCCTTTGGTGTACTGGCCAGCATTATCGTGATGTGGTTCTCCCGTCAGCGTGAATACAGAGCCGATGCCGGTGCTGCTAAACTGGTTGGCGCAAATAAAATGGTAGCAGCGCTTGAACGCCTGCGTAACAACCATGAAAGTCAGCTGGAAGGTTCAATGATGGCCTTTGGTATAGCCAGCAAACCAGCCACTTCTGAATTATTTTTAAGTCATCCGCCGCTGGAAAAACGTATTGCGGCATTACGGGGTGGTTTTTAATTTGGCAGGTTTATGTCAAAGATAAAACTCACAGAAAAAGGAACTTCGGTTCCTTTTTCTTTTTAAGTGCATATTAACTCAGCACTACCTGATTGCGCCCTGCAGCTTTGGCCTGATATAAGGCTTCGTCTGCGGCCTGAATTAAGTTAAAAGCTGTAGTGCCATGCTCTGGATAAACGGATATGCCGGCAGATAAGGTGATGTTAACCGCCTGATGTTTAGCAAAGACCTGAGCCTGCTCTACATGCAGGCGCCAGTTTTCGGCCAGGTGTTGGGCTTGATTTGCATTGGTGTTAGGCAAGATCACCAAAAACTCTTCACCACCATAACGGAACAACACATCAGTTCTGCGACTTTCTCTGAGCAGATGTTTCGCGACCATCTCAATAACTTTGTCACCTGTCTGATGGCCAAATTGATCATTGAGTTGCTTAAAGTGATCGAGATCCAGCATCACCACAGCTAAAGGTTTTTGATTTCGTCTGGCCAACGCCAGTTCACGTTCCATAAACTCATTCAAAAAACGGCGGTTATATAAATTGGTCAGCGGATCACGAATGGATTGCTCACGGATCCGGTTTTTCAGCTGTTCTATATCCGCCAGGCGCTGTTGCAGTTGGGCATTTTGTTTTTTAAGCAGCTCTATAGCATTTTCCTGCTCACTAACATCCTGCATCAGCAGTAAATACGAGTCAGGATCGGAGTCACTGATTGCAGCCTGTAGTTTGAAATGCCGACAATTGCCATCTTCTGTCAGCACACACCAGACAGGCGCTTCGGCGCTTCGGTGAAGCTGTTGCAGGAGATGAAGAAAGTCGGCGGGTAATGAGGTCAACGCCAGAGGCGCCTCTGTTTTATTCAGATTAAATAACTGCTTAAAAGCACTGTTACAGCGCAGCAATCCGGGTGCACTTGTGGCATTAATGTGCAGCAAAACGACAGGATCAGACAAGAACTGAAACAGGTCTGTCCAGAGATGTGCTGTGTTTGTTTGCGAATGTCCCTTAGCCACGATCTATAAAGCTCTCCATAATTTGCCTGACTATAGGAAATATCTGCTTAAAAATACAGCAGTAGAGCCATAAAAATGTGTCTGTTTTTAACAGCAAAGCCCGGAATAGCGGGTTGACAGCCACTTTTTCTGGAAAATTTGTCAAATTGGGTCTAGTTTCAAGCAAAACAATGACAAAGGAAAAGACGAAATGCCTGTAAATTCACAACTGAATGATGAAATTCGTATTTTGACTTTATTTAATTTAGACACGTCGCTGGAGGGAATTAAAGCACACAAATCAGCTGATCCTGGCGCCAAAGAAGCCATAGAGCGTTTATATAAAAAGGGCTTACTCACTCAGGCGGATGGTGGTTATCTGACCGACCTGGGGCGTAATTGCGCTGAACACTTACAAAGTGCATTACGTATACTGAGTTCTTAAGCAGACCCAAGCTTGTTTTTAGATAACTGACGGAGCAGTTTGCGGCATTGCTGCAGCTGCTCGTGCTGCCCGGCAAATTCAAAGTGCTGATAAGCAATCAATAGTTGACGTAGCAATTCATGGTGCTGTGGCTGTAACTGCATCAATGTCTGCAAATAGGATTCCATAGTTTGATGGTCTGCTTTTTGACCATAAGTTTTTAATTGCCTGAGTATCAAACACCGCAGCGCCTGATTTTGATTTTTGGCTTTGTGCTGCACCATCAGATAAATAGCCAGCGCCAGAAGTAAGAATGCGAGCAAAGCGGCGCCTATCCATACCCAGGGCAGAGATTTTAAGTTCTGCCAGATAAAACGCTGTTCGTTTTGATCAAAGCTCAATACCCAGACAGACCAGTAATAATCCAGCCACTCCAGTTGCTGCAGCCATTCCCCCAGCATGCCTTGCTGGAAAAACTGATCTAAAAATTGTCGCTCTGACAAGGACAAGGCATCGGACAAGCCCTGAGTTAAGCGAAGTGGAGCCACTATGGCTGTAGCATCAAAACGCTGCCAGCGACCTTGATCCAGATATTCCACCCAGGCGTGGGCATCCTTTTGCAGAACCTGTAAATAGTCTCCGCTAAGTTGCCAGCTGCCCCCCTGATAACCGCCTACTACTCTTGCCGGAATACCGGCAGCACGAAACAGGTAAGCGGCAGCAGAGGCATAGTGACCACAAAAACCTATTTTGTGTTCAAACAAAAACTGATCAATCTGAGCATTATTAGTCAGTACAGGCGGGCGCAGGCTATAGCTGAACTTATTGTCCTGAAAATATTGGTACAAGGCCCGGGCGTAAGCAGATGCTGTTGGATACTGCTGTTTTAGTTGCGCTGCAAGCGCGCTCGCTTGTGGATTGCTGTGACGCAATATCAGATTACGATAGGCTTCTTCGTCACTTTGCTGCAGCACGGCCTTAGCGTCTGAGCTCAGCCCATAAGAAAAACGCCGGCTGACTTGCTGATAGCTTTCAATCAAACCGGCCGCTATGGGTCTGACCTGCCCCTGGATTTGATGCACCAGGCCTAAACTGAATAAGCTGCGCTGAAAATGAGGTTCCACCACCAGCTTATACTGATAACCGCCCTGTTGTGGCGACAGAGGTTGTGACGCAGGCAACAAAGCGGGTAACCAGTCCTGGCCGTTAAAACGTTCAAAGACTTTGGCCCGCCAGTACAGTTCCTGCTGAGGTGGTTTTTCTCCGCTAAATTCGACCCGGAATGCCAGGCTATCGTTTTGCACCAGCCTTTCCAGCCCCCCTAAAGACAACTCATCTGCTAAGCCTGTCTGCGCCTGGTGCTGACGATCGGTTTGCCACAAAGGTGGTAGCCGCGGAAAAAGCACAAAAAGTGCGATACACAAAGGCATCACCCATAACAATAATCGCAATTCGGACCATTGAAAATGGCGGCGTTGCACAGGAGCAAACAACAGATAATGCAAATACAAATTGCAAAAAAACAGCAGAAATACAGCACCGGCAAACCACAGGCTTTGATTGAGCATAAAGCCGGTGCTGATCAGAAAATATTGCACCCACACCAGTTTTTTGGCGTGACGCAGATCCGAGGCTATAGAAAACAGTCGCAGAGCTGCAGAAAAAAACAGTAGTTGCAGCATCGAGTCCTGCATATCCTGTTGCCATAGCTGAGACAGCAGCAACAGGCACAACAGCACAGCAAGGGTGTTCACTGTCATCATCCGTACTGTTTTTTCTGCCCGCACAGTGGCGTATTTGAACAGCAGGATACAAAGCAGCACCAGACTGGACCACCAGCTTAAACCCTCCTGTAACAGCGCCAGTAACAGTAGTTGCAGTAATAAGGCGAGCTGCACAAAGATTGGATTCAGCATAAGGTAAGCGCCTGTAAACAGCGGTGCAAATGCGCCTGGCCATGACTTGCGGCAATTTCAGTACCGCAGGCGCTCAGGCTATAACTTTGGCCTTGTTGTTCAAACTGCAGTAGCAGCGCACAAAATTCTGATAATTGCTGCTCTAAAGCAGGCCCTGTCGCGTTGACAACCAGATGGTTGGGCTTATGAGGTTCAGTGGAAGACGAATAGTGCCGGATCACAGGTTGCCATGGATTTTTGGCCAGCCGTTTCCAGTCGATCGCTGATGCTGGTGAGCCTGCCTGATATGGAGCCAGCTGGTCCGGATGATCGGGGTGCTGTGGCGGCATTGCCGATACAGTCTGCTTCAGTGCTGCAGGTGCAGGATAAATCCAATAGGACTGTTGCAGCTGAATATGGGTCCAGCAGCGGATCAGTCCAAAGGGGTAATAGGAATGTAGTGTAAAACGCTGAAGCTGATAAGAGCCCCTTGGTTGTGGATAAAGCTCAAAATTGAGTTCTTTTGGCAGAGTCTCAAAAAAAAGAGGCGCAAAGTCCTGGCCCGAGACATAAAGCATTTTTTTGTGTTGATAGTGATCCAACTGCACTGTCAGTTGTACAGAGGAGCCGGCATAACTGAAGGGGGCAGGACTGGCACGGATCTTCAATTGATGCAGATTAAAAAAAGCGGCGAGAATACAAAAACAGAACAAAGACAACAGCAGGTAGGCGCAAAGCAAAATCAGATTGTTCTGATAGTTAGTGCCAAATAAATACAATAAAGCGATAAGCACCACAAACCAGCCGCCATAGGCCGTAGGAAATAAAAACAGCAGGTGCTGTCTGAGCTGCACTTCTGTGGCCGCTGGCTGTCGTTTATTCAGCCAGAGGTAAAATTTTTGTCTGAGCCAGTATTTTAGTGTCATAAAGGGCATGGCACCTGATGTAATAGCTGCAGACTCAGACTTTTATTGTCTCTGCTGTTGCCCGGATTGAGCCTGTGCTCAGCCACAGACGGAAACACCTGTTGTACATCTTCAGCTGTAGCAAAATGGCGACCAGATAACAAAGCAAAAGCTTTAGTGGCTCGAAGCAAGGCCTTTGCGGCGCGGGGGGACAGCGGCAGGCAATCCTGTTGCTGACGGCTTTGTGTGACCAATGCCAGCAGATAATCCAGCAGAGCATCACTGACTTTCACCTGCACGACCTGCTGCTGCAACGCCATCAGTTGCAATTCATCTAAACAAGGAGTGAGTCCTTCCAGTCTGGACTGACCATGATCCTGCTGCAAAATAAGTTTTTCAGTCTGCAGATCAGGAAAGCCCAAAGCAAGGCGCATCAGGAAACGGTCCAGCTGAGATTCAGGCAAGGCATTGGTGCCGGCATGAAACAAGGGGTTTTGGGTTGCAATGACAAAAAAGGGCTTAGGCAATGCATAAGACAAGCCATCGACAGACACCTGTTTTTCTTCCATGGCTTCTAACAACGCGCTTTGAGTGCGGGGGCTGGCTCTGTTGATTTCATCAGCTAATAAAATCTGACTGAATATTGGACCAGATCTGAATTGAAATTCCTGAGTGTCTCTTAGAAACACCGACTGCCCCAGCAAATCCGCAGGCAACATGTCGTTAGTAAATTGCACTCTTTTGTAATGCACTCCAAGGCTCAGTGCCAGCGCATGGGCCAGGGTGGTTTTCCCCAGACCCGGCAAATCTTCAATCAGTAAATGACCTTCAGACAACAAACAGCACAAGGCCAGTCGCACCGCCTGAGGTTTGCCTAAAATTACCTGATTCAGCTTTTGTTCTAACTGCTGTAAAGCCTGAATTTCTGCCATAAAAGCTCCGCTTCATATGCCCTTTTCAGCTGGGAAAGCGTGCTAAAAAAGGCTTGATATTTTCAGATGTTTAGACATCCGGGTGTTTTGGTCGATAAATTTCGCACTATTTGCAGATTTCAGCTCAATATACTCATTTAAGCATTGAATTTAGCCGCCAATAAATTTACTTTGTCTGCGGATAAATAACCTAGTGACCTTAACTATCAATTCAAACCTATAGGACTACTTAAAGTGACGACCTGGACGCCTCAAAGTTGGCGAGCTTTTCCAATCCAACAACAACCTCATTACGATGATCAGGCTTTGCTCAGCACTGTTGAGCAGCAACTGCACAAATATCCGCCTTTGGTGTTTGCGCAGGAGACTCGTGATCTCTTTAGTCAGCTTGGACAAGTGGCTGAAGGCAAAGCATTTTTACTGCAAGGCGGAGATTGTGCGGAAAGCTTTAGTGACTTTAACGCTCCAAAAATTCGTGACACTTTTAAAGTTTTGCTGCAAATGGCAGTGGTACTGACCTTTGCCGGCGGTTGTCCTGTAGTCAAAGTCGCACGTATGGCTGGCCAATACGCTAAGCCGCGCTCCAGCGATTTAGAAACCATAGCTGGTGTCTCTCATCCAAGCTACCGTGGTGATATAGTCAACAGCTTCGAGTTTACCGCAGAAGCCCGTAAGCCGGATCCAAACCGTTTAATGACGGCTTACCATCACTCTGCAGCCACCTTAAATTTATTACGTGCTTTTGCCCAGGGGGGATTAGCGGACCTGCATCAGGTCAGTCGCTGGAATCTGGGTTTTGTGGACGCCAATCCATTAAAAGGCCGTTACCAGGATGTGGCGCAGCGGATTCAGGAAGCGCTGCGTTTTATGGAGATTTGTGGTATTACGGCGGAAAATTCGCCTTCTATCCGCGAAACCTCGTTGTATACCTCGCATGAAGCGCTGTTGTTAAACTACGAAGAAGCTTTAACCCGCCGTGATTCCTTAACGGGGGAATGGTACGACTGTTCAGCCCATATGGTCTGGATAGGCGAACGTACCCGTCAGTTGGATCATGCGCATATTGAGTTCTTCCGCGGCATCAAAAATCCTGTGGGTGTGAAAGTAGGTCCAGGTATGGATGAAGTGGATTTATTGCGTCTGATTGACGCGTTAAACCCGGACAACATTCCAGGCCGTCTGACCTTAATCACCCGGATGGGCGCGGATAAATTAGCGGAGAAGTTACCGGCTTTAGTGCGTCGGGTTGAGCGTGAAGGCCGCAAAGTGGTCTGGAGTTCGGATCCTATGCACGGCAATACAGTCAAAGCCAGCAATGACTACAAAACCCGTGATTTTGAAGCCATTTTGCGTGAAATCCGTTATTTCTTTGCAGTGCATCAGGCCGAAGGCACTCATGCCGGTGGTATCCATCTGGAAATGACAGGGGATAATGTCACTGAATGTACAGGTGGTGCTTATGGTTTGTCTGAAAACGATTTAAGTAAAAGGTACACCACACAGTGTGACCCGCGCTTAAATTCAGATCAGGTGCTGGAACTGGCCTTCCTGATCGCAGATACGCTGCGTGCGGTCCGTAAATAAACCTCATGAGGCTGTGCTTTTGTCTGAACACTCAGGCAAAAGTGCAGCTACTTTGCGTGTTGCCGTGGTAGGAGCCGGAGCCATAGGCTGTTACCTTGGCACTATGCTGGCTCAATCCTCTGACTTTGAACTGATATTTATCGGGCGCGAACGCATGGCGCTTGAAGCTGCGGCTTATGGTTTAACGGCTCAGGACTTGGATGGCGCTTGTTATAAGATTGCATCACCCTGCGTTTATACAGAGTTTGAAGCCCTTCGCAGCGCCCAGCTGGTGCTGGTGACTGTGAAAGCTTTGGATCTGCAGAGCTTGCTGCCCCGGCTGACCCGGTATCTGTCAGCGGACGCTTTGGTGGTGGCAATGCAAAATGGTGTGGCTATAGCACCTCTGTACCAACAATTTTTATCCCAGCCTGTACTCAGAGCCATAGTGCCTTTTAACGTGGTGAAAATAAGCCCAGGTTTTTATGCCCGCACCACTGGAGCCGAAATGATCTGGCAGCAGAGCGGCGATCCGCGTATTCAGGCAGTCCTTATGCAGTTATCGCATCAAGGCATCCAGTCAAAGCAATTGGACGATATCAAAGCCGCTGAGTTTGGTAAGTTAATGCTGAATCTCAATAATGCCATTAACGCGCTGTCGGATTTGCCTTTGCAACAACAGTTGTTACAGCGTCCTTACCGGTTACTGTTGGCGGCAGCGATAAAAGAGCTGTTGGATCTATGCCGGCGCCTGAACATAAGCAGCTACTCCTATACCTCTATCCCCAACCGCTACATCCCACTATTACTGCAAACACCAGATTGGTTATTCAAACGACTGGCTAAAAAAATGCTGGCGATATCGCCTGATGCGCGTTCGTCAATGTGGGATGATCTTCAGGCTGGTAAAGCCACTGAAATAGCGTTTTTAAACGGTGCTGTAGTCACTTTGGCTGAGCAGTTACAGCTGGATGCACCTGTGAACAGGCTGCTGGTGCAACTGGTCAAACGCAAAGAGCAGGGCGAACCTATCCGGCTTTGCCCCTTGCACGTCGTACAACTGCTGCAAGAGGCCAGTGGCAATCAAAGGTCGTAGTACTTCAGAATTAATACTTCTGTCGTTTTAAGCCGGTTTGCGACAAAATCTTCGCCGAAATTTCTTCGATGGATAAATGAGTTGAGTTTAAAAACGGAATTTTTTCCTTTTGATACAAAGCTTCCACTTCATCAAGTTCCAGTTTACATTGTCGCAGTGACGCATATTTACTACCAGGGCGGCGCTGCTCACGAATTTGACTTAAACGCTCCGGTGTAATGGTCAGGCCAAACAGCTTGGCTTTTTGCTTTTTCAGTTCATCCGGCAATCGCAACATATCCATATCTTCCTGTACAAAAGGGTAGTTGGCCGCTTTGATACCGTACTGCAGCGCCAGATATAAACTGGTGGGCGTCTTGCCTGAGCGGCTGACCCCCACCAGGATGATGTCGGCTTTAGCATATTCTTTTAAATTGACCCCATCGTCATTGGCTAATGCGTAGTTCACAGCGTCGATACGGAAATCATAGGTTTTTTCGTGAATGCTGTGTGTACGATGGGTTTTGGGCATAGCAGCTATACCTAATTCCTTTTGCATCGGCTCGATAAAAGCATTTAAAAAGTCGTAACAGACCCCATCGCTGCTGTTAATAATATGCCTTAGTTCCTCATCGACAAAGGTCTGAAAAATCAAAGGGCGAATTCCGGTTGTTTTATAACGATCGTTTATCCGTTGTTTGGCTTGTAAAGCGATCTCTTTGGTTTCAACAAATGGGATAGTGATATGGTCGAATTCCGCCGGAAACAGTGACAATAGAGCGTGCCCGAACACTTCGGAGGTTATGCCTGTGCCATCAGAGATATAAAAGGCTGTTCTCACGATTTTCTCCATTTTGTCGTTATTAAATTACATAAAAATTAAGGTTTTATTTAGCTTTCACGCCAGTGTAGAATTGTGTTGCTTATGTGGCTGGCCATGTAAGTTTACATAACCTGCAACAAAAATTGGAGACTCATTGTGCAAGAATTCGTTGTTTGGTACCAGGACCTGGGCATGCACGACGTTCCCCGCGTTGGCGGAAAAAATGCTTCTTTAGGTGAAATGATCAGTAACCTGGCAAATGCAGGGGTACAAGTTCCTGGTGGTTTTGCCACCACAGCTTATGCCTTTAATCAATTTCTTGAACAGAGTGGTCTTAACGAGCGTATTTATCAACTACTGGATGGATTAGACGTTGATGATGTCAATGCGCTTGCAAAAGCCGGGGCGCAAATTCGGCAATGGGTGATCGACACCCCATTCCAGACTGAATTTGAGCAAGCCATTCAAACTTCCTATCAACAGCTGCAACAAGGTTGTGCTGAAGATGTCTCCTTTGCAGTGCGTTCATCAGCGACTGCTGAAGATATGCCGGATGCTTCTTTTGCGGGTCAGCAGGAAACTTTTTTAAACGTACGTGGTTATGCTCATGTGATTGAAGCCATTAAACACGTCTTTGCGTCATTATTTAACGACCGTGCTATTTCCTATCGGGTGCATCAGGGCTATGACCATCGTGGTGTGGCCTTATCCGCGGGCGTACAGCGTATGGTGCGCTCCGACTTAGCCGCTTCCGGGGTTATGTTCAGTATCGACACTGAATCCGGTTTTGAAGATGTAGTCTTCGTTACCTCATCCTACGGCTTAGGCGAAATGGTGGTGCAGGGCGCCGTCAACCCTGACGAATTTTATGTGCATAAACCTACTGTGATGGCCGGTCGTCCAGCTGTAGTTCGCCGTAATCTCGGCAGCAAGTTGTTACAGATGGTGTATTCCAAAGACTTAAGTCATGGCAAACAAGTGGTAGTGGAAGATGTGCCAGCCGCAAACCGCCAGAAGTTTTCACTGACGGATGCCGAAGTGCAGGAACTGGCGAAACAAGCCGTGATCATCGAAAAACATTATGGCCGTGCTATGGATATTGAGTGGGCCAAAGATGGTCTGGATGGCAAGCTCTATATAGTTCAGGCCCGCCCTGAAACTGTACGTAGCCGTGAAGACAGCAACGAAATGGAGCGTTTCCAGCTCAAAGGCACAGCAGCTGTGGTGGTTGAAGGCCGTGCCATTGGTCATAAAATTGGTTCAGGCAAAGCCAAAGTGCTGGCCAGCATAGCGGACATGGATCAAATTCAGCCTGGTGATGTGTTAGTCACCGACATGACAGATCCGGACTGGGAACCTATCATGAAACGCGCTTCAGCCATTGTCACCAACCGCGGTGGCCGCACTTGTCACGCCGCTATTATCGCCCGTGAACTGGGTATACCTGCGGTAGTAGGTTGTGGTGATGCCACCAAAAAAATCAAAAATGGTCAGGATGTGACAGTGTCCTGTGCTGAAGGCGATACAGGTTTTGTTTACGAGGGTATTTTAGATTTTGACGTGATGACCTCACGTGTAGATCAAATGCCAAAGCTTCAGATGAAAATCATGATGAACGTTGGCAACCCGGAGCGCGCTTTTTCTTTTGCGAAGCTGCCCCATGCCGGTATTGGTTTGGCCCGTCTGGAATTTATCATCAACCGTATGATAGGTGTGCATCCAAAAGCTTTGCTGAACTTTGATGCGCAGACGGACGAGCTCAAAGCCACCATCAGCCAGATGATGGCTGGTTACAGTTCACCTGTTGAGTTTTATGTTGGCAAGTTGACAGAGGGCATTTCTACTCTGGCTGCTGCCTTCTCACCAGAGCGGGTGATAGTGCGGATGTCTGACTTTAAGTCAAACGAATACGCCAACCTGGTCGGTGGTCAGCAGTACGAGCCGCACGAAGAAAACCCTATGATAGGTTTCCGTGGCGCGTCGCGTTATATCTCTGAAGATTTCCGTGACTGTTTTGCGATGGAATGTGAAGCGTTAAAACGGGTTCGTAACCAAATGGGCTTTACCAATGTTGAAGTGATGATCCCATTCGTCCGCACGCTGGAAGAAGCTAAGGCTGTGATTGACTTGTTGGCTGCACATGGTCTGAAACGCGGCGAAAATGGCTTAAAAGTCATAATGATGTGTGAATTGCCATCTAACTGCCTGCTCGCTGAAGAGTTCCTTGAGTACTTTGATGGTTTCTCCATAGGCTCCAATGACTTAACTCAGCTGACTTTAGGTCTGGACAGAGACAGTGGTTTGATTGCACATCTGTTTGATGAACGTAACCCTGCTATCAAAAAGCTGTTGTCTATGGCCATTCAAACCGCCAAGGCCAAAGGCAAATACGTGGGTATTTGTGGTCAGGGCCCTTCCGATCACGAAGACTTTGCAGCCTGGCTGATGGAACAAGGCATTGACTCAGTGTCATTAAACCCTGATACAGTGCTGGAAACCTGGTTGTATCTGGCAGAAAAATACGGTCAATAATCAGACCTGACAGACGCAAAAGCCAGCCTTGATGCTGGCTTTTGTTTTTTTGAATATGAGCTATTTAATTGATTTTAAAGCGAAGTACTTGGCTTCTTGGCTGCAATACCTTATAAATTAGGCATGCATAAAAATTAGCCGCTTAAGGCGTTGTCACAACGGAGGTCAGCATGAGCGATCCGGTGCTCAAATCCAAAGCCCTGGGGTTGATGTATGGCTTATTGGCCGGCGAAGTGTTAGGTTCTGCCGTGGAAGGTCTTGAGCAACACGAACGTGATGAGCGGCTAAGCTTCGACCTGAGCGAAATTTTACTGCAAAATCCCTGGCAGACCTTATCCGGTCAACCGACCGATAGCGGTGAGTTAGCCGTATTGTTGTGTCGCCTGTTAGCTCATTATGGCGAGTATCAGGAAGAGGGCGCCTGGCAGGCTTACGAGTACTGGCTCAGAACCGAACCCTTTTCAGTACCAGACGAATTAAAACGGGCTTTGCTCAGTGATCAGGACGAGGAGTCCAGTGCAACTACAGCTTTGGCTCGCGTGGCGCCTATTGCTTTAATGGTGCCTTATCAATCTTTACCTCAGTTAGCGGCCTGGGCTATGGCTGATACTGCGTTAACCCATCCCAATATGTTGTGTCAGCAAGTCAGTGGTTTGTATGTGATGGCGCTGGGTCATGTATTGGAAAACGACTGCAGTGCGGACCAGTTATATCAATTGATCAAAGACTGGGCTCTACAGCTGAAAGTGGATAAGCGTATTATCCGTTGTATTGATCAGGCGTTGTTTATGCCACCAACAGATGCTGAAATGTCGGACACTCCAGTGCTGGTGTGTTTTCAGAACGCCATTTGGCAACTGTTGTATGCTCAGGATTATCTGGATGGAATCTTGGATACCCTGAGGCAAGGTGGAGATACGGCGAATAACGCGGCTGTAGCCGGTGCTTTATTAGGAGCTTGTTATGGTGTGGCTGAAGTTCCTGAATCACTTCGAAATGCTATTACTCACTGCAGACCTCTCAAAGGGCAGTTTGGTGTACATCAGCCACGACCTGAGTGCTGTTGGGCCAATGAAGTGGAGTATTTAACGGAGCAAATTTTAACAGGAACAAAAAAACCGGCATAGCAGCCGGTTTATGTACAGGACGTACGGTATGCCGGAAATGCAGGAGCATATTTTCGGCGAT
>CAMLSF010000015.1 GCA_946482615.1 uncultured Chromatiaceae bacterium
TTTTGTTATCGCGGGCAAAAAAAAACGCCCCACTGCAAGCAGTGGGGCGGCTAAATAAGCCTTTCTTTCCGGTCACTTAATAAGCGTTTAAGCTGATTAGTGCTGAAAGATAGAACATCTTACCTCTGTACCCTACGAATTTAATTCTACAAGTGTTGATTAAAAATGCAAGTGAAGAGCTGTAATTAAACTACAAAAATTTATTTAAACTTTCATTAAACTGAAAAAATGTAGCTTTATTACCAAGTTGGTATAGGTGGTTTGGTTGAGACTTGTGCATTTTTAGGCTGAAAATGCAGCGTTTTTGGCCTGTGGCTCAGAAAAAAGCCCCAAACAAGTTGGGGCGAAAAATCAAACTACCAGGAATGGGCATTTACACACTTAGTAAGACTGGCTGTTTTTAACTAAGTTCAGCCTTTTTCCATTTTTTTTTAATGGGCTTGATCCCAGTTTGGACCAAAACCAGCTTCTGCTAATAAAGGCACATCCAGTGACGCCGCAGATTGCATAATAGCAACCAGTTCTGTACTGACTCTGTCCAGCTCTTCGGTTTTCACTTCAAACACCAATTCGTCGTGCACCTGCATGATCATCGCGACTACACCTGCGGGTTGTTTTTCCTGCCAGGCGGACACTTTAATCATGGCCATTTTAATAATGTCGGCTGCAGTGCCTTGCATAGGTGCATTGATGGCGGCACGTTCAGCACCTTTTTTCCGCGCCATGTTTTTGGCATTAATTTCCGGCAGATACAAACGACGGCCAAACAGAGTTTCAACATAACCTTGTTCATGTGCCTGAGTGCGGGTGCGCTCCATATACTCCAATACGCCAGGGAAACGTTCAAAATACAAATCAACATATTGCTGAGCTTCTCCACGACTGATCCCCAACTGACGCGCCAGACCAAAAGCCGACATGCCATAAATCAGACCGAAGTTGACGGCTTTGGCACGGCGGCGTTGCTCTGAGCTGACTTGATCCAAAGTTACGCCAAAAACTTCAGCTGCTGTGGCTCTGTGAATATCTTTACCCTGAGCAAAGGCATTTAACAGAGCTGGGTCACGCGACAAGTGCGCCATAATACGCAGTTCAATTTGTGAATAGTCGATGGCTAAAATGGTTTTGCCGGGTTCAGCAATAAAAGCCTGGCGAATACGACGACCTTCCTCACTGCGGATCGGAATATTTTGCAGGTTGGGCTCGGTGGAGCTTAAGCGGCCCGTGGCGGCCACAGCCTGATGATAAGAGGTATGCACCCGGCCTGTTACCGGATTAACGGATAACGGCAGTTTGTCTGTGTAGGTAGATTTGAGCTTACTTAACCCTCTGTGTTCCGTAATAAGTTTTGGAAACTCATAATCGTGTGCCAGTTCGGCCAGCACTTCCTCTGCTGTGGATGGGGTGCCTGTAGGCGTTTTTTTCAGCACAGGTAAACCCATTTGTTCAAACAGGATTTCCTGCAGTTGTTTGGGAGAGGACAGGTTAAATTCTTTCCCTGCCATCTGATAAGCGTCCTGCTCTATCTCGCTTATACGTTTGGCTAAATCCAGACTTTGTTGCGCCAGCAAATTGCTGTCAATTTTGACTCCTGTGCGTTCCATTTTTGACAGGATTGGTACCAGTGGCATTTCGATATCACTGAATACCTGACGTAAACCTGCATCTTGTTCCAGCATAGGCCATAAGGTCTGGTGCAAGCGTAAAGTCACGTCCGCGTCTTCTGCGGCATAAGGTGAAGCTTGTTCCAGAGCGATTTGGTTAAAAGTGAGTTGTTTAGCGCCTTTGCCTGCAATGTCTTCAAAGCCTATGGTTTTATGGCCCAGGTATTTCAGCGCTAAGGAATCCATGTCATGACGGGAGGCCACGCTGTTGACAATATAAGACTCGAGCATGGTATCAAAACGAATACCACGTAGTGTAATGCCATGGCGAGCCAGGACGCTTTGGTCGTATTTGAGGTTTTGACCTACTTTGGCTTTGCTTTCGTCTTCCAGCCAGTCTTTCAACTGAGCGAGCACCCAATCCCGATTCAGCTGTTCAGGGGCACCGACATAATCGTGAGCCAGTGGAATGTAACAGGCATCTCCGGCGGCTAAGGCCAACGAAATACCTACTAGATCGGCCTGCATATAATCCAGGCTGGTGGTTTCGGTATCAAAAGCCACCAGTTCAGCTTCGGGCAGACGCTTTAACAACTGCAGAAAGTCCGCTTCGGTCAAAATGCATGGGTAGCTGGACGTATCAATGCCACTGGCAGGGGGCTCAGCAGCCGGCGCTTCATCGGGTTTTGTGGCTTCTGTCGCTACTGCCGTTGCAGTATCTTTGTTGGCTAAAACCTCACTTAACCAGCGTCTGAATTCACAGGCGGCATATAGCTCGGCCAGCTTGGTCTGATCCGGTGTTTTGATATCTAAGCTACCGGGTTGTAGCGATAATTCAACATCGGTTTTGATAGTGGCAAGCTGATAAGACAACATCAGCTGATCTTTAAATTCTTCCATTTTGGCCGCTATGGTTTTGCTGCCACGGAAATTCAGCGCAGCAATCTGGTCCAGTTGCTGATACAGCTTGTCGATAGAACCAATGCCTTGCAACAAGGCCAAAGCCGTTTTTTCACCTACGCCCGGCAAACCCGGAATATTGTCGGCTTTATCACCCATCAAGGCTAAATAATCGATAATGAGGTCTGGGCCTACACCAAATTTTTCGGCCACGCCAGCAGGGTCCAGAATGGTATCTGTCATGGTGTTAATTAAGGTGACATGCTGATCCACCAATTGGGCCATGTCTTTGTCGCCTGTGGAGATCAGCACATGACGGCCTTGTTGGCTGGCCTGCACTGCCAATGTGCCAATCACATCGTCTGCTTCTACACCACTGATACAAAGCAGGGGTAAACCCATAGCCTCAATAATCTGGTGCAAAGGTGCGATCTGGCTGCGCAAATCATCCGGCATAGGTGGCCTGTGGGCTTTATAGTCGCTGTACATTTCATTACGGAAGGTAGGGCCCTTGGCATCAAATACCACTACCATCTGACTGGGTTTGTATTGGCGTAATAAACTTTTCAGCATGTTCACCACACCATAAATAGCACCTGTGGCTTCACCTTTAGAATTGGTCAGGTGAGGTGGCGAATGATAAGCACGAAATAAATAAGAAGAACCGTCGACCAGAATAAGAGGATTGTCCGGTATAACAACCATGATAAGGATCCCTGAATGTTTTGCCTAAGCATGCCACAACAGGGCTGGTTCAGCCAGCTGTAGCAGCGCTAACGCATAGTAGCGTTGATAGTTTTTTAAACGAAAAAGCTGTGGATAACTTTGTGGACAGACAAGAGTAAGCAGCCAGATAATCTCAGTGATGAGTCCGGTGCGTGATGTTTAAGTTGTTGTATTAAAAAGAAAAAGAAGGGTAATGCTACAGGTTCCCTTATTGTTTTTCTTATCATTCCATGTTGTGGAAAATTATCTCACTTTGGTTTCCTGTCAAAAAAGGCGACAGCGTAAGACAATCAAAGTGGGAAAACAGACTACCACAAAGATTTTCTTTGCACAGTCCTGTTTTGAATTTTTTTTAACTGAAAAAATTGTCTGTCAGATTGATCAGTTATAAGCCGATTTTGGCTGCAAATTTTATTCAGGATAAGCTAAGTTAAAAGCCAACAAATACAGGGGCTTCCACTATGAAGCATCCGGGCGTTATAATACCTTAACTTTTGTATGGCTTATTGACAGGATTATCCAGATGAAAAAACTCACTTTCGCCTTAGTGCTGATGACAACTGCTGCAATAGCCAACGTTGCTGCACAGGAAGCAGACAATGAAGCTCTTAAAAAACGTCTTGAACCTGTAGGTCAGGTGTATTTAGCTGGTGCACAGGCAGCCGCAGATACTGGCCCTAAAGGTCCACGCACTGGCGAACAAGTGTATCAGGGGGCTTGTTTTGCCTGTCACGGTACTGGTGCTTTAGATGCGCCAAAAAAGGGTGATGCAGCCTGGAAACCCCGTATAGCCCAGGGTATGGATGTATTGAAGAAACATGCGATTGAAGGCATACGTTCAATGCCACCCCGTGGTACTTGTGGTGATTGTTCGGATGATGAAATTGAAGCTGCAATTAAGTTTATGACCGAAGGCGTGTAAACTTTTTGTAATTGAAAAGACGCTGCTTCGGCAGCGTTTTCTGTTTCTAATACTTTATAGATCTAATTGTTTTATTTATAGCTCAATCGTTTATAAGAAGATCTGACCAGCCGACTCATTTTGCCTTCCATCTGGTTAAGCTTTGTGCATAATAGAGATGCTTAAACATCAGTCAGTTTTTGGCTGCCTTGCCTCAAATAAGAATAAGAGAAAAAGTTGAAGGATATAACAACTCTGAACAAAGCCCACCACCTTGTGGTTAGTCAGCTGCGCCGTTTGCGAAAGCTGGCTGCAGGCTATAAACAGGCTTATATCATTCAGGGCGCTTTACTCAAATTGTCAGAATTAGCCTCTGGCATTAAAGATATGCGTGAGTTTTATCCTGCCATTCATCGTTTATTAAACCAGCAACTTAAAGCCGATAATTTTTATGTGGTGCTCTGTGATCAGGACCAACAGTTTTCGCTGGAATATTTTGCAGATGAAAAAGACCAGCAAGTGCTGTTAGATGCGCCTTCCGATGCTTTTGCTTCAGGCCTGACAGGTTATGTAGCCCGTACTAAACAAGCTTTATTGTGTGATCAGGATGGCTATCGGCGTTTGGTCGAAACTGGTGATATTACGGCCCAGGGCACTGCTTGCCAGTACTGGTTAGGTGTACCTTTATGCCGTGGTGAAAAAATTATCGGCGTGATGGCGATCCAAAGTTACGACCCGGACTGTCAGTACAATCAACATGATTTGGCCTTGATCAGTAATATTGCTATCCACACAGTCACAGCCATAGACAGAGTAAAAAGCCGCGAGCTGTTAGAGCAAACAGTACGCGAGCGCACTCAGCAACTACGCAACACCAACCAGTCGCTGGAAAAAGAAATCCGCGAGCGCACTAATGCAGAACAGTTGCAGTCCGCTTTGTATAAAATTTCCGAAATGACAGCAAAAAGCACTGATATGATGAGTTTTTATCATGAAGTGCATCAGATTTTGTCTGAACTGATGAAAGCGGACAACTGCTACATTGCTTTGTTAAACGAAACCGGTGACCGTTTACATTTTCCATTTTATCTGGACCAGTACACACCAACCCCCAGAGAGCGGGCTTTGCAAAGTGGCTTAACTGAATATGTGATCCGCTCTGGCGAAGCTAAATTAATCAGCCAGGCCCAGTTACTCGACTTAATTAAAACTGGCGTGGTGGACCGGGTGCAATCCAGTTTGGGCCATCACGCCATGTCAACCAGTTGGTTAGGCGCGCCTTTGTTGGTGGGGGAACAGGTGCTGGGTGTGATTGCACTGCAATGTTATGACAATACCTACAGTTACAGCGAACAAGAGCTGAATTTATTGCGTTTTGTCTCGCAGCATATAGCTGTGGCTATTTCCCGTAAACTGAACACAGAACAACAAAAACAACAGCACGAAGAGCTGGAGAAACGCATTTTTGAGCGTACCCGCGAATTACGCCAAACCAATTTATTTTTGCGTTTGCAGGTGGAAGAGCGGAAAAAAGCCGAAGAAAAACTCTTTCACGAAGCCAATCATGATGCGTTAACTGGTCTTGCCAATCGACAGATGTTTTTAATGCAGTTGCGTCAGCGGTTTTCCTATCGGAATCGCGAGGCCACTCCACGTTTTGCTTTGTTATTTATTGATTTAGACCGTTTTAAACTGATCAACGATACGCTTGGTCATCATATTGGCGATTTATTTTTAATCGAAGTCAGCCAGCGTTTACAGCAAACTGTGCGTGAACATGATTTAGTTGCCCGTTTAGGCGGCGATGAGTTTGTCATTTTATTAGGCCAGATCCAAAGTGACCTGGATGCTGAAGAAGTGGCAGAGCGGTTAATTGAATCCTTGCGCCAGCCTATGGTGCTGGAAGGTCAGCAGGTTTGCTCAGGGGCCAGCTTAGGTATTGCCTGTTATCAGCCTGAATATCAAAACGCCGACGAATTATTAAGAGACGCCGATGCGGCTATGTATCAGGCCAAGTCCTTTGGCCGTAACCGTTTTGTGATTTTTAACGACTCGATGCGTCAGCAAATGCTGCAGGAATTGGGGCAGGAACAGGCTTTGCAACAAGCTGTGGATCAACAACAGTTTGCACCAGCTTTCCGGCCTTTATTGCAAGGGGAGACAGAAGTTCTGGGTTATCAGGTGCTGCTTAACTGGCAACGGGGCGATGCAGAACAAAAAGCTGAATTAAGCCGTCAGGCCACTCAGGCCGGTTTAATGCCTGATATTGAACTGGAACTGGTGCGTCAGATTTGTCAGAAAAATGCCAGTGCAGAAGTATTCAGTATTACGTTAAGCAGTGGCCATCTGAACAATACCTTGCTGTTTGATAAGCTCTGTAATGTGTTACGTCATTCGGTATTGCCATTGCATCAGCTTTGTATCGGCTTTAACGAAGCGGATTTGTTGCGTTTAACCCCAACTCAACTGGCAAATTTACATCAGCTCAAGCGGCTGGGGATCCGATTGTTGTTGGATCAGTTTGCGGCAGAGGTTGCTGCTTTAGGTTTAGTGGTGCAGTATCCTTTTGATTTTGTTGTATTGGACATTGCTTTTAGCCGCAGTTTACAACGCAGCGACCAGCGTAGGCAGCTGCTGCAGGTGTTGTTAAGTCTGGCGCAAACCCACAAATACCGACTGATCGCGGCAGTGGCTGAAACTGCTGAAAGCCGCTCTTATCTGACAGAACTCGGATGCTGCTATTTTGCTGATAGCAGCCCTGTGAGTGAATCCCAATCAGGGCTTTTTCAACAACTGGCGTAATCTGTCAATATGCGCCAGGCCTGTTTCCTGTCGTTGTTGCTCTGTTTTGACGGGCGCAGCTTTGCTCCATTCCAAATCATCTGCAGGTAATTCATATAAAAACCGGCTTGGCTCAGGTTTGATCACTTCGCCATACTGACGACGCTCGCGGGCATAAGTAAAAATTAACTCACGTTGAGCTCTGGTGATCCCCACATAAGCCAGACGGCGCTCTTCCTCTACATTGTCTTCATCTATGCTACTTTGGTGTGGCAATAAACCTTCTTCCATACCGACCATAAAAACATAAGGGAATTCCAGACCTTTGGAGGCGTGCAAGGTCAGCAACTGCACCTGATCGGCTTCATCTTCCTGCTCCTGACGCTCCATCATGTCGCGTAAGGTCAGTTTAGTCACCACTTCGTTTAAACTCAGGGGGTCTTCGTCGTCTTTGCCTTCGAGCATTTCACTGATCCAGCGATACAGCTCATTGATGTTTTTCAGGGCCATTTCCGCTGCTTTAGGGCTGGCACTGCTTTCAAACAGCCAGGCTTCGTACTGGCTTTGCCGGATCAAATCTTTCACCGCTTCTTTTGGATCGGCACGCAGCGCGTTGTCTGCGACCTGATTAATCCAGTTGGCAAAGTGCTGGACCGCCTGTAAACCCCGGGCCGGCAAACGTTCGGCCAGTTCAGGCTCAAAGCAGGCGGCAAATAAGCTGATATGTTTTTCATTCGCCAGACTGCCAATCCGTTCCAGCGTAGCCGCGCCTATTTCACGTTTAGGTGTATTGATAATACGCAAAAAGGCATTGTCATCGTCCTGATTCACCAGTAAACGTAAATAGGCCATGATGTCTTTAATTTCAGCACGGGAGAAAAACGAGGTGCCACCTGACACTTTGTACGGAATTCTGTTGGTCAGCAGTGCCTTTTCAAACACCCGCGCCTGATGGTTGCCACGATACAGCAGCGCATATTCTTTGTATTGAGTACGGTTAATAAAGCGGTGCGAAATAATCTCAGCCACTACTTTTTCAGCTTCATCTTCTTCATTGCGGGTTGGTAAGACCCGCAAAGGCACCCCATAACCCAGCTCGCTAAACAGGCGTTTGTCGTATTCATGCGGGTTATTGGCGATCAGAATATTGGCTGCCTTCAGAATACGTTCGGCTGAGCGGTAATTTTGCTCTAACTTGATCACTTTTAAATTCGGAAAATCTTTGCCCAACAGCACCAGGTTTTGTGGTTTGGCACCGCGCCAGGAATAAATCGACTGGTCGTCGTCTCCAACCACGGTAAAACGCTGGCGCTCCGCGACCAGCCATTTCACCAGTTCGTACTGACTGGTATTAGTGTCCTGATATTCGTCCACCAGCAAATACTGGATTTTTTGTTGCCACTTTTGCCGAACTTGTTCATTCGACGCAAACAGCAGGGTGGGCACCATAATTAAATCGTCAAAATCCAGTGCATTGTAGGCCCGCAACTGCTGCGCATATTGCTGGTAGAAGTTGGCGAAACTGATGCTTTGGGCGTCTGTCGCCCGAGCCAAAGCCTGGCCCGGCAAGGTTAAATCGTTTTTCCACGAGGAGATTTTGCTTTGCAAAGCCTTGAGCAAATCTTTATCGCCTTGCAGTTCGCTTTCGGTCAGCTCTTTGAGCAGCGCCATGCTGTCCTGATCGTCAAACAGGGTAAAATTAGGCTTATAACCAATAGCGCGATATTCCTTTTTCAGGATCTCCAGGCCTAAGGTATGAAAGGTGGAGACAGTTAATCCCCGGAGCAAAGGCCGTTCCAGCTGATGCTTAATCCGCTCTTTCATTTCACGGGCGGCTTTATTGGTAAAGGTCACGGCCGCTATATGCTTGGCGGGTACACCACATTGCTGAATTAAATAGGCAATTTTATTGGTGATCACCCGGGTTTTACCACTGCCAGCGCCAGCCAGAACCAGGCAAGGCCCGCTGATGTAATGCACAGCTTCGTTTTGTTGAGAGTTAAGTTTCATCAGACACCTTTTACAGAAGCTGGCTAGTTTAGCCTATTTTTCTGCGCCAGACTTGCTCTGATGTTCTGACAAAACGAGCAAGTCTGCTAAATATGCGGCAGAATGGATCCACACTGAGCCTGAAGGCTCGTAGAATAAACTGATGTTACAGGAGCCAGACCATGATAGATCCAAAAAAGATTGAAGAAATTGCCAAACAAATTGGTGCAGTGATCCCACCTAAAGTGCGTGAGATGGCCGATGATGTGGAGAGCAAAGTAAAGCAGGTGTTGCAGCAAAAACTCAGCCAGCTGGATTTTGTTTCCCGTGAAGAGTTTGATGTGCAAACTCAGGTGTTGGCGAAAACCCGCGCCAAGTTAGATGAGCTGGAACGTCGGGTGGCCGAACTATCGGCGAAAGACGATTCAGGAAATTAAAAATAAGGACCCTTATGAAGTTAAGTCAGGTATCTGTGCTGTTGGCTGGGTTATTCAGCTCTGTGGTTTTAGCTCAGGTAGAGCAGGTGATCCAGGTGGGGCATTTACTGGATGTGCGTACCGGAAATTATCAGACCAATAAAGCTATTCTGGTCGAAGAAGGTCGCATCAGCGCTATTGTGGATGCAAAAGATGCTCCCCAAAACCTGCCGTTGATTGATTTATCGACCCATTATGTGGTACCCGGCCTGATTGATATGCACGTGCACTTAACTTCAGATCCACAAAAACACGGCTATAGGGGGTTAGTGGAAACTCCAACCCGTGAAGCCATCTTTGGGGTCAGTGCGGCCAAAGCCACTTTAAAAGCTGGTTTTACCACAGTACGGAATTTAGGGGCTGCAGGTTACGCTGATGTGTCTTTACGGGATGCCATTGAGGATGGCGAAATTCAGGGGCCACGGATGCGGGTGGCTGCCAATACCATTTGTATCACAGGCGGGCACTGCGACAACAATTTACTGCCTCATATCTACAATTCACGTAGCGCTGGTGTGGCCAATGGTCCGGATGAAGTTCGGGCTAAAGTGCGGGAAAACATCAAATACGGCGCTGATGTGATTAAGTTTGCTGCCACTGGGGGGGTGTTATCCAAAAACACAGACGTCAATGCCAGTCAGTATAACCTAGAAGAAATGAAAGCCCTGATAGATGAAGCGCACGACAGAGGCCGGATAGTGGCAGCCCATGCTCATGGTTTGCAGGGCATTAAACGTGCTATTGCAGCCGGCGTCGATTCGATTGAACATGGCAGCTTTATTGACGATGAAGCCATTCAACTGGCGAAAAAACACGGCACTTATTTAGTGATGGATGTCTACGTCAGTGACTTTATTTTAAGTGAAGGTGAAAAAGCCGGTATCTTGCCCGAGTCTCTGGCCAAAGAGAAAAAGGTGGGTTTGTTGCAACGGCAAAACTTCCAAAAAGCGGTCAAAGCAGGTGTGAAGATGGCGTACGGCACTGATGCCGGTGTTTACACTCACGGTTTAAATGGCCGTCAGTTTGCTTATATGGTGCAGTGGGGCATGACGCCTTTGCAGGCGATTCAGGCGGCCACAGTGAATGCCGGTACTTTACTGAACTGGAAAAATGAACAAGGCCAACAGAATGTTGGTGTGCTGGAAGTGGGGGCATTTGCAGATTTAGTCGCAGTCTCAGTTGATCCTCTGACTCAGATCAAAGCACTGGAGCAACCAGCGCAAGTGGTAAAATCTGGCCGGCAAGTGTTATAAAAACTCCAGAGTAGCATTAGATATTTTAATGCTACTGTCACACTTTTTCTCGTCTTTCTTACACAGTCTTGTCATGGCGTTGCTGAATAATTGCGCACAGTGAAATGACTTAACTCCGGGGAAGACCTATGAAATTTATGACTGCTGCTGTATTTACTCTTGCCACTTTGTTGGCCAGCCAGGTTCAGGCTACGTCAAACTACACTTATTCAAACACTGAATACTGTGAGCTTGTTGCAGGCAATGCTGCTGATAACTTATTAAAAGCTTATGCGAAAAAACTGGGTTTTACTCCTGCACGCAGTGCTTGTGTTCAGTTACTGAATCCTATGACAGCACAGTTAACCCAGGATGCTGAAGCGCAAATTCGGGCTTATTCCCGTGGCTCAGCCCGTAAGTTACCGGCTTCAGTGGTTCAGCAGTTAAAAGCCATGCCAGAACAACAACGTCGTGCGGCTTTGGTTCAGATCTACGGTTAATTTGCTAGTGCTTCTGCTTGAAATCTGCGTACACTAACCCAAGTGTAATGGCTGGACAGCAAGGCGGAGCATAGAATGAGCGAATTTGACTTTGATTTAGACCATCTGGATTTTGATGGTGCTGAGAAAAAAACAGCCGAACAACAGTTGGCTGCAGACCAGTTAGCGGCAGAACAGGCTGCATTGCAGGACGATGACTCGGATGATTGCGCAGGTGGCGCCTGTAAAATTTAAGTCCAGTCAGAGGTTTTGTTGTTTAACTTTGATCAGGGGCTAAGTGTGTCACTTAGTCCCTGATTTGTTTTTTAGATTAATATAATTGTTTTATTTTGTTTTTTAAATTGACCCTGAGCCTCTACTCTGTGTTGGCAGGATAGAGCGAACTCCAAAAGAGGGTCATAATAATGTTTAATAAATCAGCCTTAGTTGTAGCTTTAGGTTTGTCTTTAGCTGTACAAGCAAATACTTTAACCAGAGACAATGGTGCTCCGGTCGGGGATAACCAGAATTCCACTACAGCAGGTGCAAACGGCAGTGTGTTACTGCAGGACGTGCACCTGATCCAGAAGTTACAACGTTTTGCCCGTGAGCGTATTCCTGAGCGTGTAGTGCATGCCCGTGGTACAGGTGCTTATGGTGAATTTGTGGCCACTGACGACTTGTCCGATTTAACCCTGGCTGCGCCTTTTGCTGCTCAAGGTAAAAAGACGCCGGTTTTTGTGCGTTTCTCCACTGTTATTCATGGTAATCACAGCCCTGAGACCTTGCGTGACCCCCGTGGTTTTGCTGTGAAGTTTTACACCGATCAGGGCAACTGGGACTTAGTGGGCAACAACCTGCCAGTATTTTTTATCCGTGATGCGATTAAATTCCCGGATATGGTGCATTCATTAAAACCATCCCCAATCGATAATATGCAAGACCCGAATCGTGTCTTTGATTTTATGTCACATGAACCGGGTTCGACCCAGATGCTGACTTTTGTCTACTCAGACTTAGGCACGCCGGCCAGCTACCGCGAAATGGATGGTTTTGGCGTACATGCCTACAAGTTTGTCAATGACCAAGGCCAGGTGCATTACGTCAAATTTAACTGGAAGAGTCAGCAGGGCGTGAAGTCGCTGGATGCTGAGCAAGTCACTCAAACTCAGGGCATGGATTTTAACCACCTGACCCGAGATCTCTATCAGAACATCAATGCTGGTAATAATCCAAAATGGGATTTGTATCTGCAGCTGATCACGCCGGATCAACTGGATGACTTCGACTTTAACCCACTGGATGCGACCAAAACCTGGCCTGGTGTGAAAGAACGTAAAGTGGGTACTCTGACGCTCAACCGGATGCCGGATAACTTCTTTGAAGAAACCGAACAATCGGCTTTTGCACCAGCCAACCTGATCCCGGGTATAGAGCCTTCAGAAGACCGTTTGCTGCAAGGCCGTATTTTCTCTTATGCCGATACTCAGCTGTATCGCTTAGGGGTTAATCACAGCCAACTGCCTGTAAACAGAGCCAGAGTGATGGTGGATAACCACAATCAGGACGGCGCTATGAATGGCGGCAACAGTAAATCCAATGTCAATTACGAGCCAAGCCGTATCGAGCCGAAAACTGTGATGACAGCAGCCCGGGCAGTGGAAACCCGGCTGGATGGCACAGTGTTGCAAAAGGCTATCAGCAAGCAGGACAACTTCAGTCAGGCTGGCGCCTTGTACCGCAGCTTTGATAAGCAGCAACAAGCCAATCTGATCCGCAACTTGTCTGGTGATTTAGGTCAGGTCAAAGATGCTGTGACGAAACACAAAATGCTGGCGCATTTTTACAAAGCCGACAGCGACTACGGCACTCGTTTAACCAAAGCCGTCAATGGCGATTTAAAACAAGTGCAGCAAATAGCTTTGTCTCTGTAAATCCATCTCTGGTGCAGGTCGGATGGTTTGATTACTCCAACTGACCTTAGTTTAAAGCCCTGCGAAACTCGTATGCTCTGTCCTGCACCCAGGGTGAGTTTCGCAGGCATTAACCCTTCGTACTTTAATTACTTTGGGGAATACATGAGCCTATTTCTAAGGAGTTTGTCTGATGCGACTACTGCTACTGAGTTTTATGTTGTTAAGCACTATGCTGCGCTCTGAAGAACAAGCCTCTGACCCACTGGAACAGCTCACGTCCTATTTTTTTGCCGCTGCCCGCACCGGGGATCTGGTGGTGCTCAATGAGTTTTTACAGCAGGGTTTTCCTGTCGATCAGCGCAACAAGCAAAGTTATACAGCCTTGATGGTGGCGACTTATGCGGGACAGCAGCAGGCAGTTGAATTGCTGCTTAAACAGGGGGCTGATGCCTGTTTGCGCGATAAACGTGGCCATACCGCTATGATGGGGGCTATTGTCAAAGCAGAGTGGACTATAGGAAAAATTCTGTATCCTATTGAGTGTGATGAAGACAAGTCAGTGGATGCCAAAACACCTGTGATGGATAAAGAGAAAATGACGGTTGCACAGTTTGCTGCAGTTTTTGGCCAAAGCGAAAAACTACAGCAACTGGCAAAAGAATCTCAAACTAAAGCAGAGGCCAGCCGGAACTAGACTACGGCTGTCACTTTAATTTCAACTTTCCACTCTGGATTTGCTAAACGCGCTTCCACTGTGGCGCGCGCGGGCGCCTGACCTTCTGCTACCCATAAATCCCATGCGGTATTCATAGCGTTGTAATCGGCCATATCGGCCAGATAAATAGTGGCATCGACAATACGGCTTTTGTGGATGCCAACTTCCGCCAGCAGCGCATCAATTTGCGCCAGCACATTGGCTGTTTGTGCAGTAGCGTCCTCACCCGTATTTTCGGGCACCATACCGGATAAAAATATCAGGCCATTGGCGATGACTGCTTCACTGTATCTTTTGCCAGGTTGTATACGTTGGATCATTAGTTTTTCCTTGTATCAGATCACGGGTTTATAGCCTTCACTCTGACCATCTATCAGATCATAAGGTGACATAGCCGGGATCTGTTGTTGAATTTGCTGTTCCAGCTGGTCCAGGGTTTTCAGTTGCTGGCAAATCTGCTGGCCACGTTGTTGTAAATTTTTACTGTTTTTTTGCATATCGGCTTTTAACTGACTGCCGAAGTTCTGCATTTTAGTCCGGAAACTTTGCATTTTTTCTGTGGCTGTGCCGGGACTTTGCAGAGCATTTTGACCTAAAGTCAGCATCATCTGGCCACTGATCCTGGCTATGGCCTGCTGAATTTTTTGCTCAGCTTCTTTGGCCAGGTTTTTATCCGCTGAGCGTAGCTGACTGCCATAGACATAAATAGTATCGCCCTGACGTTGCACCAGCTGATTCAGTTGCTGTTCCAGTTGCTCTACAGGCTCCTGTAATTCAGGGTTTTCGGCAAGACTCATGCCTGTGGCTGTCTGTACATTTTGATCCAACACGGAGCGCGCCAGCTGCAAGCTGTCATCCATCAAAGCCGCAGAGGCTGTAACTTGAGAACGAATGCCTTGTTGATAGGCTTTCAGCTGTTGTTGGGTCTGTGCATTGCTGTTAGTTTTTTGCTGAGCCAGCCACAATTG
Organism: uncultured Chromatiaceae bacterium; assembly: GCA_946482615.1. The sequence goes on from CAMLSF010000015.1 coordinate 14,688, forward strand.
TCCTTTGGTATCAATACGCCACAACTCCTGCTCACCCCGTTGAATGCTGACCGCTGAAGGACTGACTTTCAAATCGTCCTGCAAGGTTAAAGCACATTGATCACCGGCATAACTCAGACCACTGACCAGCAGCATGGTACTGACACAGATATACTTCATAACAACCTCTATAAGGTTAAAAAAACTATGCTGCAAAACTGGCGATGAATCATCACTGAATCGGCCGCGCCTTTCAGGTATTGGTGTTCACAGTTTTTGAGTGCAGTGTTCAAACAGCAGTTCAATGGCCTCTCTGCTTTGTTGCAGACAAAGTTGTAACTGACTGCATAAAGAGGATTCCAGCTTTCCTTGTTGTAATAACTGCTGTTCTGTCAGGCGGCACAACTGGCTTAATCGCAGCAGACCTAATTGCCCCATACTGCCAATCATACGGTGGAACACTTTGGGATCAGGCTCAGCCTGGCTTAACTCCAGTTGCAGTCCACTCAGCTGCTCTTTGACATGGGCACAGAGGCTTTGACGTTGCTCCGCTTTTAGCGCTTGCAGAGTCTGCTGCAGATACTCTGCCTGATACAAAGGGCTTAAGGGCGGTAACTGTGCCAGCTGAGCGATCAGGGCTTGCACCTGTTCGCGCCGCCAGGGTTTCAGCAGCACTGCACTGATCTCTGCGGCTCTGTCTTGGGGGACTGAACCTGTAACTAAAATAAAACGGGAGTTTTCATCCACCTGCTGTTGCAGCTGCAGTTGTCGGATGGTTTGTTGAGCGTCTGCGTCCTGTAGCTGGCCATCTAAAAAGAGCCAGGCCCAGAGCTGTTGCGGCAGCTGCGCCACCTGTTGCAAACTGCTGACTGAGGTGACCACAAAACCAGACTGGGTTAATACCTGCTCGAGACTCATCCGGCATAACTCATCATCTTCCACCACTAAAGCTGTTGCTTGTGCTGAGGCGTCGGATTGAACTGGTGGCAATAAAGCTGAAGCCTGACATTTCAGCTGAAAACTGACTTCAGTGCCAATCCCCGGCACCGACTGGATCTCCAGAGCCGACCCTAACTGATGCAGCAGTTTTTGGCAAACCAGCATGCCAAGGCCTGGACCAGCCTGCAATGAACGCTGCTGGCTCAAACGTTCGCCCCGTAATAACTGACTGATTTGCAGCGCCGTTAAGCCTATGCCTGTATCCCGTACTTTGAAACACAAGGTCAGAGCAGGATCTTGTTGGTTCAGCAGCTCTACCCGGACTTCAATCTCACCCTGCTGAGTGTATTTCACTGCATTGGAGATCAGATTGGTCAGTAACTGGGTCAGCAGATTTTCATCCAGCAATAACAGATCGGGTACATTGGACGCCACTGAACAGCTTAATTTTAATCCTTTATTGCTGGCTAAAGGTTCCAGTAAATCCTGTAAACGCGCCAGCAGTTCGGTCAGCACCACTTGCTGATCCACAGGTTGATATACACCATAATCCAGCCGGCTGGTGGTCAGAATGTTGTTGATAATATTATCCAGTGACCAGACAGAGCGACGGGCCAGCTGGATTTTTTGCTGACCTTCAGGGTGCTTGATTTGAGGTAATAACTGAGCCAGCACTGCATCAATACCTTGCAACGGAGTGCGTATTTCATGGCCTAAGGTAGCGATAAATTCATTTTTAACCGCAATTTTTTGTTGTGCCATTTCCTGCTGTTTTTGTAGCAACAGCCTGTTGCGTCGCGATTTGTGATAAAACAAAGACAACAACAGCGCTAAAGCTAAGCAGGCACCTACGGACAGCAGCAACAGCATATTTTTTTGGTGTTGATGGGTCAGTAACGCCAGTTGGTTTTGCTGTGCCGCCTGCTGCAGTTCAAGTTCCAGTAAATTTTTATGCTGTTCGCTGGAGATCACCAGGGCTTGTTTATGGGTTTTGTCGTCAAACAGTGACTGCTGCAACAAACGCACCTGGTCCAGCGCTTCATAGGCTTGCCGGTCTTCTTGCTTAAATCGGGCTACTGCTGCTGTGACCAGCCAAAAATCCAGCAGATGCTGGGGTTCGGTAAAGTCGGCGGGCTGCAAAGCCAGCTCAGTGTACAAAGCAGCAGCTTGCGCCTGTTGCGAAAACTCCAGTAAAGCGCTCAGATGGCGCAAGCTGAAACGTTGAAAATTACTAAGATATTCATGATCATGCAATAGCTCTGTGATCTGCTTATATTTGCCGTTGGCTTGTTCAGCCCGGTCAAAATGTAAATCCAGCCAGGCCAGACTTTGCAGAGCATCCGCTTGCTCTATACGGTTATGCACTTGCTGTGCGGCCAACAAAGCTAACTGCAACTGCTGTTCACTTTCCTGATAGTTGTGCCGGGATAATAAAGTGCGGCCCAAACTTAAGTGGTATTGGGCAATCAGAGCTTTTTCCTGCCGGGCCAGACGCAACTCCAGCGCTTTGCGGGCAAAATCTTCAGCACTCTGATACTGCTGATAAAGCCGGCTGGCTTCAGCCAGAATATGTAAAAAATTAGCCTGACGGTTGGTATCATCCCCTGTCATCGCCAGATTTAAGCCATCACTGGCAATCTGGATCGCCTGGGGGTAGGCATACAAATTCATGTAAATATGAGCCAGGTCATAGCGGATGATTTGCAGTGGCACTGCATTATTGGCGTCGACTGCAATCTGCATGGCTTCCAACGCTTTGGGCAGCGCTTTGTCAGCCTGACCTAATCGATTCAGGTTGTCGGCCTGGCGCCTCAGCGCATTAAATAACTGTTTAGTATCGTTCTGACTGCGGGCTACCCGTTCAATTTCAAGACTGGTCTGGTAGGCTTGCTGGTAATCCCCCTGTAGCATATAGGCTGTGGTTTGTTGCAACAGCACTCTGTGGTAATCGGCACTTTCCCTGTCTGTGGTGTGGTCCAGCCATTGTCTGGCATAACTCAGACTTAACGCGGGGTCTTGCGTGACAAAAACTTCGGTCAGCCTGACCAGCAGACTCAGCCGTTGTGCCGGTTCTGTGTTTTGTAACAGTTGCTGTTGTAATTGCTGACGTTCAGCCGCAGTAGACACTTCCACCTGTTGCTGGCTATATGCCGTTTGAGGTAAAAGCAGCATCAGAACCAGCCATAAAAAAAGCAGCTTAACGGCCACTATACAACTCCTTGAACAGATCCAACCCATGCTAACAACCCCTTTCTTTCAGAGCAAGTTGTCATATCGTCTGATGGTTATAAACCAAAAAATTATTTTAATAACTAAAAAGCATAAAGCAGAGAGAAGGGTTATTTAGGTTTATCCGTTTAGACGGCTAAAATGTCCGAAAATTAGCTTATTTGTGGTGTTTTTATGCTATTTGCCTCTTTAGCTGCTCAGGCTAGTCCTTTGTCTGCTCAACAAATCAAGGATTTACAGTCGCTGGTTAGTCAACTGAATCCTATACAGCAGGCCTGGGTCAGTGGTTATCTGGCGGCTGCAGCTCAGTTGTCCGGTCAGGCTGCTGCGCCTGTACAGCAAAGCAGTGAAGGTTCAGTGCTGACTATTTTGTATGGCTCACAAACCGGCAATGCCAAAGCTGTAGCCACTAAAGTCAAAGCTGCAGCAGAGCAACAGGGCATCACGGTCAAGCTGGCCGATATCGGCAGCTATAAAACCACTCAGTTAGCAAAAGAGAAATACCTGCTGATTGTCACTTCGACTTATGGCGAAGGTGAACCGCCAGAAAATGCTGTGGCTTTCCATAAGTTTTTATTCAGCAAAAAAGCGCCAAAACTGGATGGCCTGAAGTATGCCGTGCTGGGGTTAGGGGATACCAGCTATGAATTCTTCTGTAAAACCGCTATCGACTTTGACGAACAACTGGCGGCTTTAGGTGGCAAACGTTTACACGCCCGTGCCGATCTGGATGTGGACTATGCAGCCCAGGCGGCCAGTTGGACTGAAACTGCAGTTCAGGCTTTTGCACCAGAGTTAAAACAAGTTACAGGTTCTGCCCAGGTTATAGCCTGGCCCGGTGCAACAGCTACCGCTGGGCATGACAGCGCTTATAACAAAGAAACGCCATACAGTGCAGAGTTATCGGTCAATCAGAAAATCACTGGCCGTGATTCAACCAAAGACGTGCGTCATATTGAAATCTCTTTGGCCGATTCTGGAATTACCTATCAGCCTGGTGATGCACTTGGCGTGTATTTCCTCAATGACAACAAAGCCGTTGAGGCTATTCTGGCCGCTACTGGTCTGGATGGCACCACAGAAGTGCAGTTGGCAGGCCAAAGCTACAGTTTACAAACAGCTTTAACTGAGCACTTAGAGCTGACCCAGTCTTACCCAAGCTTTGTCGAAAAATATGCTCAGGCCACAGCCAATAGTGAGTTACTGGAGCTGGTAAAAGACAAAGCGGCTTTACGTCAGTATCTGGATAACCGCCAGACTTTGGATGTGATTTTACAAAACCCGGCTCCTCTGGCAGCACAGCAACTGGTGGATGCGCTGCGTAAACAACAACCCCGTTTGTATTCTATAGCTTCCTCTCAGGCTGAAGTGGGGGACGAAGTGCATTTAACTGTCGGAGTGGTGCGTTACGAGGCTTTTGGCAGCAGCCATTTAGGTGGTGCTTCAGGCTTTTTGGCTGAGCGGCTGGAAGAAGGTGCGCAGGTCAAGGTCTTTGTTGAACATAACGACAATTTCCGTCTGCCGGATCATGAAACGCCGGTTATTATGATAGGGCCTGGCACAGGTATAGCGCCGTTCCGTGCTTTCTTACAAGAACGGGATCAGGCCGGAGCTACAGGCCAGAACTGGTTGTTTTTTGGTAACCCACACTTTACCCAGGATTTCCTGTATCAGGTCGAACTGCAGGATTATTTAAAGCGCGGTGTGCTGAGTAAACTGGACGTCGCCTTTAGCCGCGATCAGGCGCAAAAGGTGTATGTGCAGGACAAATTACGCTTAAAAGCTGAAGAAATCTGGACCTGGTTGCAGCAGGGCGCTTATCTCTATATCTGTGGTGACGGCAATAAAATGGCCAAAGATGTGCATCAGGCTTTGCTTGATATAGCCCAACAACAAGCAGGTTTTACTGCAGAACAAGCCGAACAGTATTTTGACGATTTACGTCAGGCCAAACGTTATCAGAAGGATGTTTATTAATGACTCAGCCAATTAACCCGGATTTACAGGTGCAAGGTCAGCTGTCTGATAACGAACGGCTGAAAAAAGACAGCCAGTTGTTACGTGGCACTATCACTAAAGATTTAAAAGACGAAATCACCGGCGGTTTTACCGGCGACAACTTTATGTTGATCCGCTTCCACGGCATGTACCAACAGGACGACCGCGATATTCGTCCTGAACGCGCTCAGCAAAAACTGGAGCCTCTGCATAACGTTATGCTGCGGGCCCGGATGCCGGGCGGCATTATCAAACCGGAACAATGGCTGGCGATTGACGAGTTTGCAGCGGATAACACCATCTATGGCAGCATTCGTTTAACTACCCGCCAGACCTTTCAGTTCCATGGGGTGTTAAAGCCTAAAATTAAAGGCATGCACCAGATGCTGAACAGCATAGGCATAGACTCTATCGCCACAGCAGGGGATGTGAACCGCAATGTGCTCTGCACCTCGAACCCGGTCGAGTCGGTGTTGCATCAACAGGCTTATGAATGGGCAGCGAAAATTTCTGAGCATTTATTGCCAAAAACCAGAGCTTACGCCGAAATCTGGCTGGATGAAGAAAAGGTCGAGACCACAGAAGTGGAGCCTGTGCTGGGCGAAACCTACTTGCCGCGTAAGTTTAAAACCACAGTGGTGATCCCACCACAAAACGATGTCGACGTGCATGCCAACGACTTAAACTTTGTCGCTATTGCCGAACAGGGCCAGCTGGTGGGGTTTAACGTGTTAGTAGGGGGTGGCCTGGCCATGACCCATGGCGATAAAGGCACTTACCCCCGTAAAGCCGAAGATTTTGGTTTTATTGGCCTGGAGCATGTATTGGCTGTGGCTGAGCATGTGGTGACAGTGCAACGTGATTATGGCGACAGGGTCAATCGTAAAAACGCCAAAACCAAATACACCATAGACCGCATAGGCGTTGAGACCTTTAAAGCCGAAGTGGAAAAACGGGTTGGTGTGAAATTCCAGCCAAGCCGTCCTTATGAATTCACCGGCCGTGGTGATCGTTTTGGTTGGGTTGAAGGCATAGATGGCAAACATCATTTAACCGTCTTTATTGAAAACGGCCGTATTCTGGATTATCCGGGTAAAACCTTAAAAACCGGTGTCGCCGAAATTGCCCGTATCCATAAAGGCGATTTCCGCATGACGGCTAACCAGAACCTGATTATTGCTGGCGTGGCAGAGGAAGATAAAGCCCGGATTGAAGCTTTAGCCCGTTTGCATGGTCTGATCAATGACAGCGTGACAGAGCAGCGGAAAAACTCTATGGCCTGTGTGTCTTTGCCAACCTGCCCGCTGGCGATGGCGGAAGCCGAACGTTATTTGCCTACTTTAGTCACTCATGTCGAAGCCTTATTGAACAAACATGGTGTGCCTGACGATCACATTATTTTGCGGGTGGTCGGTTGTCCTAATGGTTGTGGCCGCGCCATGTTGGCTGAAGCCGGTTTAGTTGGCCGTGGTCCTGGTAAATACAACCTGTATTTAGGCGGTAATACCCAGGGCACCCGTATTCCTAAGCTGTATTTAGATAACGTGGCCGAAGCTGAAATTCTGCAGGCGCTGGATCAGCTGATCGGGCGTTGGGTGGCCGAGCGCAACAACGGTGAATGTTTTGGTGATTTTGTGATCCGTGCTGGTGTGGTGGCCGAAGTGAAAGTCTCAAAAACCGACTTTCATGCCTGATGGTATTTATTCGAGGTGATGGTCATGAGTCAGTATAAACAGCTGCTACAGCTGGATACGGAACAGCAACAACAACTACTGGCTGAAGCCAACCGGTTGTTGCTGCCTTTCACAGCTGCACAACGAGTGAGATGGGCGCTGGACAACTTGCCGGATCAGCAGATCCTGAGTTCCAGTTTTGGTATTCAATCTGCCGTGATGCTGCATCTGGTGACCACTGAGCAGCCTGATATTCCGGTGGTCTTAACAGACACAGGTTATTTGTTTCCTGAAACTTATCAGTTTATTGATGAGCTGAAAGAGCGGTTACAGCTGAATTTGAAAGTCTACAGGGCCCACTTAAGCCCGGCCTGGCAGGAAGCCCGTTTTGGCAAGTTGTGGGAGACCGAAGCTGGGATTAAGCAATACAACCATATGAACAAAGTGGAGCCTTTGCAGCGTGCGTTAAAAGAGCTGAATGTCGGCACCTGGTTCAGTGGGTTAAGGCGCAGTCAATCCAGCACCCGAGCTGATAAAAACATTATTGAAATCAGTCGTGGCACAGTCAAAGTGCAACCTATTATCGAATGGACTAATAAAGATGTGTTTTATTACCTGAAAGAACATGACTTGCCTTACCACCCATTGTGGGAGCAGGGTTATGTTTCAGTAGGTGATGTACATTCGACCCGCAAACTCGAACTGGGTATGACCGAAGAAGACACCCGTTTTAATGGCTTTGGCCGTGAATGTGGTATTCATCTGGATGGGGATGGTATCTGAGCCATCCCGCTTTCCCTGTGGCTCTGCCTGTCACTGAACTGGCAAATAGTACCGATTATCGTCTTTGTCCCCCAAGTGAATAAAAATTACTTGTAGTTAACAAAGCTAAGTATTACATTCTTGCGCTTATGAAACCTGTTACAGGTTTGAATTATCAGCATTTTTAAAGACCTGATAAAGAGCAAGAGGTACTGCACGTGGAGTGGTTAGGTCGTTATCTGCGGCTCAGAGCTCAGGACTTGGGTAATGCCGATACAGCCTTTTGGCAGCAGAGTGTGCTGCGCATTATCATGTTGTCTGGTTTGTGTCTGGTGTCTGTCATAGTGCTGCACAGTTCCTGGCAAGCCTGGCAGCTGGGCGCTTATCAGGTTATTGTGCTCACCTCCTTGTTTTATGCTGCTTTAGTTGTTGCGCTCTTCCTCTCCAAACAACATACCAAAAAAAGTGCGATGGCTCTGCTGCTGATTGTGATAATGGCAGGGCTTTGTATTCTGCTGTTCAATGATGATTTCGAAATGGGCAAGTTGGGTATCATTTTTATCTACACCCTACCGATGATCAGCCTGATGTTTTTTGGCTTCAGAACGGCATTGGTATTTATGTTTCTGAATTTCATACCTTTTGTTTATCTGCTGCAAAATGAAGCTCCGGGTAATTTATTTGGTTTATCGGTTACCCTGCCCGCGACCCACAGTTATTTGCATGGCCTGTTATTTCTTTTCTTTAATTTGTGTTTACCGCTGGCCGCGGCCCGCATTTTCAGCACCTTAAAACGCAGTGCAGGCCGGCTTTCTGAGCTGAATCAGCATCTGGCGCAAAGTCATGATTATTACGAAGAGCTGTTTGAGCATAATGGCTCAGCCACAGTTTTAGTAACAGCTTCCGGCGAGCTCATCAAGTCAAATAGCCTGGCTTGTGAGGTGCTGGGGCTGGAGCCGGGGCAACAGGCCAATCTGTTGTCCTTGCTGAGTTTTGTGCAGGATAGTCAGTTACAGGGGCATTGGCTCAAAGGCAAAGTGGAATGCAATTTAAAAAGCCGACCTGAAGTCAGTTTGGTGTTAAAGCATGTGATGCTGACCCGCTCCGGGCATCATGTGGTCAGCTTGCAGGAAATCAGTGCTTTGCGACAGTTGCAGCAACAGTTGAAACAAAGTCAGAAAGCCCAGGACAGTTGGCTGCATTACGACAGTTTAACCTGTTTACCTAATGTGGCTGGTTTTACTGAGCTGGCGAACTACAAACAAGAACAGTTAGCAGCTCATGAGTTTGCGCTGGTGGCCATTATCCGGCTAAGGCATGTTAAAACCCTGAATCAGCAATATGGCTACGAGTTTGGCAGCCAGTTATTACAGCATTTCTCCAAAGTGGCCAAGGCGGCTTTGCCCTCAGATGCAGTTCTGGCCAGGGTACGGGGTGTGAAGTTTGCACTTTGGCTTAAAGGTGATCTGAATGTTGTGGATCCCAAACAACTGGCACAAGCCATTGCCAGCCAGCTGCCGGTTGAACTGACAGTTGGACCTTATACAGCCCGCATGAGTTATCAGTTTGGTGTCAGCTTCACTGAGCAGAGGGATAATCACAATGCACAACAACTGATTGAACAATGTGAGCTGGCGTTGGAGTTATCTGATCCGAATCAGGCTGTTGGTTTTTATGATCAGCAGCAAGCTCAGCAACTGGAGCAGGATTATCAGCTGTTAAATGCCTTTCGTGATGCTATCCGGCAAAAACAGCTGGAACTGTGGTTGCAACCTAAAGTCGACCCACAAGGCAACATTCAGAGCTTTGAAGCCTTAAGTCGCTGGTTTATGGATGGGCAGGCGATAGCTCCTGACAGTTTTGTATTAATGGCAGAGCGTCATGGCTTAATGACCTTGTTTTCGCGTTTAGTCTTGCAGCAAAGTGTCAGTATCTTACAAAGCTGGCAGCAGCAGGGCTTGTTATATCCTATAGCCATCAACCTCGGCGGGCCTGAACTATTGGATGACAGTTTTTTTGCGGAACTGATGAGCCTCAGTGCTGATCACCCCTGGCTTACCCGATATTTGCAGCTGGAAATCACCGAAACTAATATTGCCGTACAACAACCTTTGTTGCATAAAAGGTTAAAAGCCTTAAGCCAGTATGGGTTCAGTATTTCTATCGATGATTTTGGCACTGGCCATTCGTCGTTAAGTCAGTTGGTGGATTGCCCGGCGGACACGATCAAAATCGACAGACGTTTTGTCAGCTGTATCCCACAAGACAGCCGCACAGTGCGTATTCTGCATACCACTATTCAGCTGGCTAAAGCCTTAAATCTGAATATAGTGGCCGAAGGGGTTGAAAATGATATTCAGCGCCGCTTCCTGCAAAGCCTCGGCTGTCAGTTGATGCAAGGTTATTTATTTGGCCGCCCGGCCCCTGCTTTGTATTGGGAGAACTTATTGTCGCCTACACGACCACAGATCGCGTTAGACTCTAAACAGGCATAAGGAAATATGCCATTCAGTTTCTGTCCATTTTTGCCGGATACACTGAGTTAAACAGTAAATTAGGGACAATACTTATGGTGAATAAATCTTTGCTGATACTCACGTTTTTAATGCTGGTTGGCTGTTCAGAGCCAACACCATCTTCTCCTGTGGCCAGCAAACAGCCTGATGAATCCGGAGTCTACCCTCCAATCCTGACCTCTGCTGATGTTACTACTCTTACCTTATGGGTCGCAGCCGAAAAACGTGAATGTATGGCTGTTGGGCCGACCGAATGCCTGCAAATTCGCTTTCATCCGGATGAGAATTGGCAGCTGTTCTATGGGGATATTGCGGGTTTTGACTATCAGCCGGGGCAGGTGTATCAGCTCGAAGTCAGCGAGGTGATGATCCCTGAACCTCCTGCCGATGCGCCGGACCGGCAATGGGTATTGCGGCAGATTATAAGCACTGCCAGCGAATAAACTCGAGTCTGGATGGAGTTGTCGGAACTTCTCTGACAAAGTTTGTACAAATCAGCGGCAAATTGCGGCATGCTATAGTCAACACAATAAAAATGACTTTTGAGGTCATAGGTTTGAGAGTCTGGTCTGGTGTGGTTTTTCTGCTGCTGTTGCAGTGTTCAGTGCAGGCAACTGAAAGCTTGAGTTCCAGGTTGCAGCAGCTGGAGGACTTAGCTGTGGATCAGTTTGCCAAAGCCGATCCTGAATTCCAGCTGTTGTTAAAAACGGTGTCAGAGCCAGAACAATTGTTGCAGGTGCAACAAAGTTATTGTTGGGTGATTGCAGCTCAGCAGCCGCAACGCGGTATAGAGCTGGCGCAGAGCTACAAAAGCCAACAACAGGATCTGTTGTGGCAATTGCGGTTTTTGTTGTGTGAAGCTTATGCCAAAGAACAACAGGGGAAAACTGCGGAAGCCATGCTGGATTATCAGCAGGTGTTATCTGTTCAGGAAGCCCACAAAGATCACGAATTACTGGCCAAAGCGCTGGTGCTTCGTGGTGAGCAATATGCGCTGAATGCGGCTTATGCTGACGCGCTGGCCGATTTGCAAAAAGCTTATCAACTGGAACTGAACCATGGCAGCAAAGGGCGACAAAATTATGTGGCCAACGCCTTAGCTAATTTGTACTCCGATGATGCAGTGGGGGACTATGAGCAGGCCATCACTTTATACAAAAAATCGCTGGACTATTGGCTACAGAGCGGCAATTTGCAGGGTCAGGCCACGGCTTTGTTTAATTTGGGCGGAACCTATGAAAGCGCTGAACAGTTTGAACTGTCACTCACTTATCTGTATCAGGCGTTGGCTATCGATCAAAAACGCGGCGACCTGGATGAAATCGCTTACGATAAACGCGCAGTTGCCCGTGTCCTGACCAAATCAGATCAAGGCGAAAAAGCTTTAGCACTGCTGAACGAAGCTATAGCTCATTACCAATCCAGTTCAGCGTTGCAAATGCTGGCACTGAGCCAGCTCAGCCGCGCCATCACTTATCGCAGTTTAAAGCTGTATCCTCAGGCCCGGCAGGATTTTGAGTCTGCGCTGGCCTACTTCAATAAAAACCCGGATCTGCGTTTTGAAGCCTCTTTGTACAAAGAATATGCATTGTTGCTGGCCGAGACGGCGCAATGGCAGGATGCTTTTCTTATGCAGCAAAAGCAGCAACAAAAAGAGGCTGAAATTCAGCAACAACTGCTCGACCAGCGTACTGCCCGTTTGAAAGTCCAGCTACAGACTGAACACATTCAGCGTGAAAACACAGAGCTGGAGGTCAAAAATGCTGCGCAGAAGCAAGCTTTGGCAGACGGGGAACAACTAAGGTTTTGGCAGTATCTGGCGTTATGCTGTGCTCTGCTGCTGATCCTAGCCATGTCGCTGTTGTTTATCCGGCAGCGGACTTTATCTGCCAGGTTAAAAGATATGGCGTTAACAGATGAATTAACTCACTTGCCAAACCGGCGTCATACGCTGGCGTTAGCTCAGCAACTCTGGCAGCAATGGCAGCAGCATCAGCAACCCTTTGCGGCAGTGGCTGTTGATGTCGATTTCTTTAAACCTATTAACGATCAGTTTGGCCATGCTGCTGGTGACCAGGTACTACAAAAAATCGCGTATTGTTTAAGGCAAGAACTGAGGCCTGTGGATAAGCTTGGTCGGGTGGGTGGCGAAGAGTTTTTAATTCTGCTGCCTGCAACAACGCTGAATAACGCCGCTGCCATAGCCCAAAGATTATGTGATGCTGTGGCCGCCTTAGATTGGCCGCATCTTGAGGCTGGTTATTCGGTCACTATCAGCCTGGGGTTGGCTTTATCCGACAGACAGAAAGACTTTATGCAGCTTTGGGCCTGTGCTGATGAGGCTTTGTATAAAGCAAAACAAAACGGCCGTAACAGAATGGAGCAGGCCTGCTAAAACCGGCTCTGTTTATTCTGCTTTGTGCAGATTTTTTCTGTGTTGCTTTAAGGCTGCAAGCTTAGTGTCGTAAAATTTACGGCGCTCTGGTTCATACGCATATTCTATGGCTTGTTCCACCACTTTTTGTGCTGCACTGAAGTTTTGCTCCTGCAAGTACAAAGTTAATAAGGCCAGATTGGCATTGTGCAGGTAAGGTGCTTTTTCCAGCAGTTTTTCATAGTAGAGTTTGGCATGACTAAACTGCTGATGACGTTCAGCGTCTAAAGCCAGAGCTAACCAGGCGTAAGGGTCGTCATCATCATTATTCAGCAGGCGCTGATTGATCTGTTCCAATAGTTGCTGATTATCCATTTTTTCTGCCAACACACGATAATTGGTCAGCAAAGTGACCTGATTGTCCTGCTGTTTCATACCATATTCAAACCATTGATTCGCTTCTGCAAAAGCGTTTTTCCTGTGGTATAGCAGGGCTATCATATTGGCTGAGGGGGTAAAACCAGCATCTTGTTGTAAGGCTTTTTGGCTGAGGAAAAATGCCCTGTCGCTGTCCCCCTGCAACAAAGCGTCGGCTGCCAGGTTGTTGTACAACATGGCGTGAAAACGGGCGGCGCTGATCTGTTTTCCTGCCACATCATTGTTATCCGGGAAATAGTCGATCACCAATGCTGCCCGTTGCAGTAGCAGTTCACCTTTTTTGGCTTCGTTTTCTGCTTTTTTGTATAAATAGGTGCGGATATGATTTGAACTGATAAAGATATTGTCTTTGTAGTCCATCAGCGGCTGTTGATAGATCACTTTATAGCCTGTTTCTATATCGGCCAGTTGCGCCAAAGCGGAAGTCACCAGCGCTAATGTCATGCAGTTTCCTTTCAGTTGCTCCAACGCCACCTGTGCAGTGTTGTTGCCGCCTTCATAAGTAAAATACATCAGCTTATTCTGTAAATAGTTGTACAAGCGTTCTTCTGGCGGATACTGGGCCTGAGCCGGGCTTTGGAAATAAGTCAAAAAATGTTGTTGTTGTGCTGCACTCAAAGCAAACAGCTGTTGTGGTTCAGGCAGAACTGTTGGTTTTTGAAAAAAACTGAAAGAGGTAGTCGGCAGCTCAGCTGCTGGTGGCTGTGTTTGGGTTGCGCAGCCTGGTAACAGCATCACAGACAGAAGCAACATAAGTTTGGCGACTGGCATAAGGTGTTTGTCCAACAATTATTTTTCTACAAATTAACATTCAAGCCAGAAAAATCAAACTTTATGTCTTGTGGTCTCCGGCTGCACCTTCAGACAACTCCGACTTGCCCCAAGGGCATATTCAGGGCAAAATCGGCCACTAATTCCTATAACTGTGGCGCGCACCACAGCAATAACAGAGAATCCGTATGACATCCACTGCATCCCGTCCATGGCAAAAACTTTTGCAACTTGGTTTAGTGCCCCAAATTATTATTGGTATTTTATTAGGTGTGCTGGTGGCCGTGGTCTCACCAGAACTGGCAAAAAATTTATCCTTGTTAGGTACTTTATTTGTCAAAGCCTTAAAAGCTATAGCGCCTTTACTGGTGTTTGTGCTGGTGGCTTCCGCTATTGCTAATAAACAAGCCTCTGACAGTGGCAGTATTAAGCCTGTGTTAGTGCTGTATCTGTTTGGCACCTTTTTGGCCGCAGTGGTTGCGGTGCTGCTGAGTTTTATATTCCCAACTACGCTGGTGCTGACGGCTGTGCCCGATGCAATTGCTGCACCTGAAGGTATCAGTGAGGTATTAAAAGCCTTGTTGCTGCAAGTGGTGGACAATCCAATCAATGCCTTAATTACAGGCAACTATATCGGTGTTTTAGCCTGGGCCGTGGGTTTAGGTTTGGCCTTACAACATGCCAGTAAAAGCACCAAGCTGGTGTTTTTTGATTTGTCGCATGGCGTATCCTCTTTAGTGCGTTTTATTATCCGGCTGGCACCTTTTGGTATTTTAGGTTTAGTGGCTGAGACCATAGCCACCACAGGTTTTGCGGCATTGGCCAGTTATGGCCAATTAATTGCTGTGCTGTTAGGTGCTATGGCGATCATCGCTTTTGTAGTCAACCCGCTGCTGGTGTTTGCCAAAACAGGCTCAAACCCTTATCCGCTGGTGTTTACCTGTTTGCGTGAAAGTGGTGTGACGGCGTTTTTTACCCGAAGTTCAGCCGCCAATATTCCGGTGAACTTACAGCTTTGCGAAAAGCTAAAGCTGAACGAAGAAATTTATGGTGTATCTATTCCGTTGGGCGCCACTATTAATATGGCGGGCGCTGCTATTACCATTACAGTACTGACGCTGGCGACTGTGCACACTCTGGGTATAGAGGTTGATTTTGCCAGTGCGATTTTACTGAGCATTATCGCGACTGTATCCGCCTGTGGTGCTTCAGGTGTGGCCGGTGGTTCCTTGTTGTTAATTCCTTTGGCCTGTAGCTTATTTGGTATTCCGAATGAAGTGGCAATGCAGGTGGTGGCCACTGGTTTTATTATTGGTGTGATCCAGGACAGTGCCGAAACTGCTTTAAATAGTTCTACCGATGTGGTTTTTACTGCTGCTGTTTGTCAAAGCCAGAACCCACAAAACTAAAAGCAGATCGACATAAAGAAAAACCCCGCCTATAGAGCGGGGTTTTTTATAGCGCAGATGTTATCTGAACTATTGCTTACGTCTGCGACCCAGGGCAATCAGCGCAGATATAATCAGGAAACCAAACTGAATGGCTCCGCTGCTCTGGCCATGAGAAGCCGGCACAGGTTGTGGAGCTTCGCCACTGCCTGGGGCTGGTGTCGGCTCAGGTTGTTCCGGAGCCGGAGCTTCTGCATCAGACAGATCAATTTGCCAGACTTGTAAATCTGAGCCTTCTTTGATGGCTCTATAATCAGTTAAGCCCCCTAACACAAAGATTTTGTCATCTTTGATAGCAACGGCAGGGTCTGTCAGACGCACTGTGGCTAACACTGTTTTTTGCCAGCTACTGCCATCAAAGGTTTCAGCGTCAGCAAAGCCCTGATCTGCTTTATGCCCCCCACCTGTGCGGCCAAAGAGCAGATGTACCTTGTCTTCGTGTCTTATTATTGCAGCTGCGCCTCGCGCTGCCAGCATAGGTTCGCCCTGGCTCCAGCTCTCTGATACAGGATCAAATTGCAGTACAGTGTTTACTGCTGGCATGCCGCTGTTATCCCAGGGCATGGTATAACCGCCATATAAACTAATGAGTCCTGTAGCTGGATCCAAATCGGCAGTTGCACCAGCCAGGTTAGTTGGCATATCCGGGCCTTGCGACCATTGGTTGGTTTCTGTGTCATAGATATGTACCTGGCTACTGACATCTGTGACATAGTAAGCCGGGTATTTAGCTGTGACACCTCCAAAGACATAAATCTTCTTGCCTGCTACGACCGCAGACGGATAGCCTGTTGCTTGTGGTAACCGGGTATCCACTTTAGTCCAACTCGTGGATTTAGTGTCAAACAGATAAACACTGTCTGTAGGATTGCTTTGGGCATCAAAACCACCCAACAAATAGATTTTGTCTCCAACTGCTAAGGCTTTGGCACCGTTTAGTGCTGCAGGAGCTGCCCAGGCAGTACTGCTGCTGCTTGTTTTACTGCTCAGATCAAAGCGTTCAACGGATGCTATAGGGCTACCATTGCTCCAGCCACCGATAAGCCACAGGGCATCATCCACTTGAACATAAGCTGTTTCAGTGCGCGGCGTAGCCATTTTTGCTACAGCTTCAGGCACTTTGGCAACAGTAAAGCACGCATTCTGACTGGCAAAACTCAGGGCTGGTACGACTTCAATCCGGGATTCACCATAAGGTGTCGCTTGATCCAATCTGACTTTTATTTCGGTTTCAGACCAGGACACCAACTCCAGAGGTAGCTTAGTATCGGTTTGTTTCAGATAAACCTGACCGCCGTTTTTACCAAAGTTATGGCCTGTAATACTGATGATTTGGCCTGGGCCAGCTGCTTTGGGAGATATAGACCAAACTGCAGCTTTGCTGATCATGCCTGGTGTTAACGCCAGATTGGCTTTTAACATCCCTTCAGTCACACTGCTGCGGGCTAAATCTGCATAAGGCATTGCCGCATTCATTAATGCTGCTTTTACATCCAAAGCTGTTGCATCAGGGTACTGTTCCCAGACTAATGCTGCTACACCTGACACCAAACCCGCTGCAATAGAAGTACCACTGTAGCTTTGGTAGTGACCGTAAAAGATCGGGGTCGTGGTTTGTAATTCAAAACCCGGTGCCATTAAGTCTACATTGCTGCAGCCTGTGTAGCTGTTGAAGTAAGGCCCTGTTTTTGTTGAATCAATGGCACCAACAGCCACAATATGGTCTAAATCAAAGTTAGCAGGGTAGCTGGGTTGTATATCCGCATCGTCACTGCCATTGCTGGTGGAGGCTATAATTAAAATGCCAGCCTCTTGCGCTGCTGCTAAGGCATCATAAATGGCTTGACTGTAGTTAACGTCACCCCAGCTGGCATTAATGATCACTCTCGGCAATTGCAATTTTTCTTTCATGGCAATGACATACTCAATGGCTTCCACTGCGTAGGCATCGCTGACCAGAGAAGAGTCCATGACGGCCAGGGACATCAGCTGAACATCCCAGGCCACACCTGTGACACCCTGACCGTTATTGCCTTTTGCCCCTATCACACCTGCCACTGCAGTGCCATGTGGGAAAATATCGACGTATTCAGTGCCGCTGAGTTCAATGCCATGGATATCGTCGATATAACCATTGTTATCATCGTCAATGCCGTTGCCAGCAATTTCACCTGAGTTCACCCACATATTGTCGACTAAATCAGGGTGTTGCGTTTCAATGGGGCTATCAATCACAGCAACGACCACATTGGCTGCGCTGGTGCGGATATCCCAGGCCTCTGGTGCGTTGATATCGCGATCCGGAATGCCATAGTAATAGCCACTATCCGGAGATCCCAACCGCTGGCCTATATTGGATAAACCCCACTGCAATGCAAAATCAGGATCATCAGGGGTAGTGCTGCGCAGTTCCCGCAAGAAGTCCTGTTCGGCATAATCTACTAAAGTGCTTTGCTGCAGTTGTTGTACCACTGAGGCCGTATCCTGGTTGGTTGTGATGCTAATGACACCAGAACGCGGGAATATATGCAGCACCTTCGCATCGACTCCTGCAAATAAGCTTTTCACTGCTGGGGGCAGTTGCTCCTGATCAGCCTGAACTAACTGTTGATCTTTGAGTTTTAGCAACACACGATCTGTGACCTTGTTGTTTGGCTCTGCTTCAGGTTGTGGTGCGGCATAAGCAGAAAACATCGGCAACAAACTTAAAGCAAATATGGCTTTAAGCCAGGCAGCTTTTTTCACCTGCCGCAGTCGCAACAGTGTTGCACTTAACATCAACAGGAAGAATGCACCCACAGAACCACTACTGTGAGTGTCCGCAGCCGGCGGAGTCACAGGTGGGGTGGCTATTGGTGGCTGCTCAATTTGTACTTCGGGTCTTTGCATTAGCGTAAAACCTCTTACTCTGTCAGACATGCCAAGGGTGAAATAAAATGAATCCTGACCTTGTGCATTGGGTTGTGAGGTGCCACCTCCGAGAATGAACACCTGTTCACCCTGTTTAACAGCTGCAGTGCCATAAAGTGCTTGATCAGTTTGTGTCGCCACTGTCCAGCTAGCGCCGATCAGCGTTTCACCTGTAGCCGAGGCGTCTCTGAATCCTCCGTTAAAATAGGTGGTTCCGTTAGTACCAAATAAGGCATATACGGCATCATTATGAGTCAGCAGGCTGAAATTACTGCGGGCTTCGAGCATGTCGGGTAATTCCTGCCATTGACCCGTGGTTACATCCAGTTGTCGTACTGTTTTGACGGCACCTTGTTCACCTATGGTTTGACCACCGGCAAGGATGATGCCTTTGCCATCCGGACTGATCGTGGCCGCAGCACCTTTTAGCGGCACTGGTAAGCTGGCTACTTCAGCCCAGCTGTTTGCTGATGGATCGTAGGCATAGACTTTGTCTGAAATATCATGGTGCTGGGTTGGATCGTAGCCATATTTGCTATTTAACCCTCCCAAAACATACAGCTTGTTTTGGTAGACGACTGAGGCTGCATAAGCAACGGATTCAGGCATTGCGGCGCCAGTGCTCCATTGGCCCGTTGCAGGGTCGAAAATTTGCACTGTGTTGTAGGTGTCGACGTTATAAGCAAAACCTCCGGCCAGATAAACTTTGCCGTTGATCACGCCATAAGCCGGAGCTTCAACGGCTATTGGCATAGCCCACTCACTTTTGCTTTCAGACACCCGTGTCGTCAGATTAAATTTCTCAACAGACGAGGTGGTGCTCGTTGCCGTATTACCACCAAAAACCCAGATATCGTTTTCAACCAGAGCTGCAGAAGGATAAGAGCGGGCTGTCACTAAAGAGCCTTTAGATTCAGTGTTGTCTGCAACGGGCAGACAGATATTGGCTGAGTGTAATGCAGCGGTGCTGACCACTAAACTGGCCTGGCCGTATGCGGTCTCCTTCGGAAGTTCAACAGAGATTTGTTTATCCTGCCAGTCCAATACTTTCAATTGACTGGTTTGATCGCCCTGGATCAGCGTCACCTGACCTGAAGCGCCAAATTTGTCACCTGAGATGGTAATGGTGTCTCCTGGTCTGAAACCGTTATCCGACAGCTTCCAGACCACAGGAGCAGCAGTGGAATGTTGCAGGGCTTTGTCAGCTTTGATCAAACCAGAAGACAACGACAAGCCAGCTAAGTCATCCAAAGGTTGTGATGCATTGAGCAAGGCGTTTTTTACTTCCCGCCAGTCCCAATCCGGATGCTCAGCCCAGGTTAAGGCTGCAATACCAGAGACTAGCGCTGTGGACGCTGAACTGCCGTTTAAGGCCGCTAATTCTCCGGCCTGGGCTTTACCGCCAACACTTAAGGTCCAGATGTTTTCGCCTGGAGCCATCACATCGACTGAATTGCAGCCCTGATTAGACAGCTGTACTTTGCCCTTATAGCTGACTGCTGCTGCACCGACACTGACGATATTGTCTATCTCTGCGCTGGCAGGATAAAAGGCCTTGTAGTCATTGTTCTGGTTGGCATTACCGGCAGCGGCAACGATCAGAACTCCGGCATCGGCCGCCATTTGTAGTGCGTCATTCAAAGCTTCACTGTAACTGTACTGACCAAAACTCAGATTGATCACTACTCTGTCCAGGCCATATTGCTGCTTTGCTGCCAGCAAATATTCGATACCCTCTATGAAGTTGGCATCTTCAATGTTGCCTGCTTCATTGCTGACTTTCAGTATCATCAGTTGCGCCTTCCAGGCTACACCTGTACTTAAAGACTCATTATTTCCTTCGGCTGCAATAATGCCTGCCACCTGCAAGCCATGACCATCGACGTGGTTGCCTACTTCACCCGGTTGCCAGTAGTAAGCAGGGGCAATACCATAAATATCGTCAACATAGCCATTGTTGTCGTCGTCCTCATAGTTGAAGGCGATTTCACCCGGGTTAGTCCACAGATTATTGACTATATCTCTGGATGCATTGGTGCCATTATCAAACACAGCGACCAGTACATTGCTGGCATCTGTTCTGATACTCCATGCTTCGGGAGCATTAATATCTCTGTCGCCTAAACCATAAGCTTCATTGGCTATATTGAATTGACCATAGTCGTCCAGTCCCCAGAGTACGGTATAAATTTCATCCAATGGTCTTTTAACAGTCCCTTGCATTTGGCGACTGTAATTAACAGAGGCATAACGAATCTCTGGTAAATGAGCTGCATCTTGCTGCAATTTGGTTCCGGCTTTTGTGCTTTTTAGTTCAACCAAGCCTGACAGCGGAAAAATGCGCTGAACAACCAGCTGTTGCTGTTTCAGGCTGCGCAGAAATGACTCAGGTAAGAGCCCCATTAATTGCTGCTGATTCAAGCGCGCTTGCCCGGGTTTCAGTGTGGCTTGGTACTTAGTTTGCAGTGCATCCACTTTGACCAGAATGCTTTGTTCTGTGGGTTCGGCCTGAGCTGCCAGCGCTGCAGGCGGTGCAGTGGTAATGGCTGTGGCGGGCACAGAAAACCCAAGGCCAGCCAATAGCAGTGCTGAATATAGTTTGGTTTTTTTGAGAGAACTCATTGTATTAGTCCTTAATTGGCCAGTTTGTTTTTATTGTTGTTTCTGTAATACCAGGCAGCTGTGAGCTGTAAGCGTCTGCGCACCCAGAACCAGAGTCCGGCTATCAGCCACAAAGGTGAGAAAGCACCACCACCGGAGTCTGCTACAGGTTGAGGAGCCGGAGCTTCTGGTATCACAGCAGGAGCATCCAGTATGGTGACATTGATTGTGTCTTCGACTACTTTGTCACCCTGACTGACACTCAGGCGGAAACTGAGCAAGGTATTGCTGCTGACAACTGGCGTTTTAAAACTTGGGGTCAGGCTGTACAGATCACTGAGTTCAACTTTTGGACCTGCGACCTGAACCCATTGGGCGGAAACTGTTCCTAAGCCGTCTCTGTCCAGCACTTCTGCGTTTAGCTGGACCAAGGGATGAACTCCTTTAGTATCGTGTTCCAGCACCTGCATATCCGGACCCATCTGCAGATACAGTGGCCTGTTATCACAGGCTGTACTGTTGGTTGTTACAGCCATAAAGGGGGCTGTTTGTGCTCCGGTCACGGCCACATTATCAATCAGCCAGCCAATATCACCGGCAAAAGCATCGGATGCCGAAACAAAACGTAGCCGCACTTTAGTGCCAGCCAGACTGGTACCGAAGTCAATTTGTACCGGCTCCAGGCTTTGAGAGTCGTTTAACCGGCCTACAAAAGCAGCTTCAAAAGTTTCGTTGTAATACCCGTTATATGGGTAAACCCCAAAATCACTAATATTAGAAAACGGACTGCCGTTGACACTGATTTGGATCAGACCAACGTCCAGGCCCAACTGTGGATATTCAGGATCTGTTTCAAAACTAAACCAGTGGTTGAAGCTCAATACAAAGGACTCATAAAGGCTAACCTCTATTTCCGGCGTTGTCAGGCTGATGGAACCAAACCGGTTATTATCCGGGCCATGCCATACCTGATTCTGATCATCCAGTTGAATCACTTTCCAGCCCTGCATTGGGTTTATTGAGGTGCTTTCAATTTGCCACTGTACCCGGCTCAGACTTGGATTTTGCATATCGTCAGAGTAAATTTGTTTGACTGGGTCAAAGTTGACATACTCGGTAATATGCAGAGGTTCAGGCTTGACCACCTTGATATTGCCATCAACGTAATCATCAAACTGAAGTTCTAATCCGACTTTTTCAGCTGTACTTGCTTCATTTAAAGTCACCAGTATGCTGGCGCTGGTTTCACCAGTGCTGGAGTCTGCAGGAACAGGGAAAGTGAGCACCCCATTGTTTGAAAACGTTACTTTTGCATCTGATACCAGTTTGGCAGTAATAGGTTGGGTCAGGCTGACCGTGCCTGTGGTTTGCAGTTTTATGGTCAGTCTGGTCGTTTCGTCTGCATCGATGATGCCATCTTTGCTGCAATATCCGAGACTGCCGTTGTCGTAGTTGTAATCAAACTTAGTTTCAACCACCTTATAGCTGGCCGCTATTGCCTCAAAACTTTCTTTAATACCATCAAATACCAGACTGTAACGATCCGGGGCTTCTGCACCAACGCCCATACCGCGTTTGGCGAAGGCTTTGGCTGCCAGCTCCCAGTCTTTTGTATCTGTCGCCTGGGTAACGGCTAGCAAAGCATCACGGGCTTCCAGAAAGGTAGGCTGAACCGGAGTCATCTTTAAGCTGGCAATCAGATAGTCCTGCATACGTTCTTTGGCTTGCTCAAAGCTGTATCTTGGGTCATTTAACAGGCTGGCATAAAACTCCCACAGGGTATTGGCCCAAATTTCACCAGAGGCATGGATCTCACTGTTGTCAGCACCATCATGACCATAAGAAATTGGAGCTGTATCTGGCAGTGGTACACCATTGACCATATGTTTGAAGGTCATAGGGTAAACGGACATATCTGTAGAATAAGGCGCACGACGTAAACCCAGATAGGTATTGTCCGTAATATGCATACCCATACCATAAGGACCCTGATATTTATCATTGCCCGCGACCAGGCGATCTTCTTCCCTTACTGTCATTAATAAAGCAGCAAAGTCACTCCAGCCTTCACCCATGGCTCTGCCCTGAGTGCTGTAGTTCAATCCTGAACCATCACCAATCAGCCTGTTACTCACGTAGTGGAAAAATTCATGAGTTACTATGCTGAAATCAACAGTGCCATCTATATCTGTATTGGCTCTGCGTAACCGGACTGTGGCTTGCTGGTTTGAGAATAAAATCCCCATCAACTGACCACCATCATTGGCCGTTAGGGAGGCTGTAGGAATTTTCGCCGCAGGGTTGTCACCTCCTAAATGGGGGGGCTTATCGCTCATGGCATTGTCAACAACCAGTACTGCTAAAGCTCCGGCTTGTTCGGCATAGTAGGTTTTCTGGATAAAATCACAATTGCCGCGCAGTACAAGGGCTATTTTCCCGCTGATTTCCGCTGCGTTAGCCAGTGGGCCTTCACAACCATCAAAAGGGCTGTTGATACCGTCATTGACCAGCACTACATCAGCTTCTACATCAAAGCCAGTAGGTCCGTAGTTGGCTCCGCCAATAACAAAAGGACCAACATTAGCAGGAGCTAAAACTGTGACTTCACCATCAATCACACCGTCCCATAAATACATTTGCATCACAGGGCTTTTGCCATCACCAGGGGTGTACATATTGGCGTTATTGCGGCCACTCCAATCCTGAGCTTCGGCAAATATAGGGTCACCGCCCAGACCGCCGCGGCCATAGTTATCCATTTGGGCATTGCCTGATGCTTCATCCAGACCATTGTCATACCAGTCATCGTGCAACCAGTTGATCAGGTAAAACAGGTTGACGGTAGAAGACTTACGAACCTGTTCTGTGGAAGGAATACCTAAAGCATCACCCTGATAGTCAAAGACTCCCGGTGCAGTCATTTCCGGGATCATATCGCCCAGATAACGATCGAATCCATCAATGCCGGCTATGTCCAGATAGGCGATAACATTGTTACCCCAGGTTTCTGTTGCTCCTTCTTTGAGCCAGGGATCTCTGGTACTGATAGGACCATGGCTTAAAGTCACCAGTTGGTCATCTGCGGATTGCTTGCCAGGTGCGTCCTGAGGCAGTCTGGCTGTAGATGGCAGTAAATCATTGCCACGAGGGCCATCCAAAGGATGTTTGGTTTCAGGATCGGCCCAGACTCTGTAGCTGACATCGGCATGGCTAATCTGGTTATTTTCAATCAGGACCTTGCCTGTTTCTGCTGAAATCAGATAAGAAAAAGCTTTGTTTACACCGGTTTTGGCTTCAATGGCATGTAGCTCAACCAAATAAGCTGGTACTAAAGCACTGTTTTTCTCTGTATTTCTGAAATACAGCGATTTCACTCTTACTTCGTCTTTCAGTTTCCAGCTGTTTGCAGTGGTGTCTGCATTCAATAGGTTGTAATTATGCTGAGAACCTTTGCTGCTCAGCTTGCCTTTAAGCGGCTCGGACGTCATATGCTGATAAGCAATTTGAGCAGCTTTTGCTTCGCTGAGCTTTGAAGGTGCCGCCTGAGCTGAAGCAACTGAATTTGTGGCTGCAGCTGCTTTGTTCAACTTAGTGGTTGGGGCAAAATAACCGGAAATAGCCTTTGGCTGGTACTGTCTGTCCAGCATCAGGCTTAAAACCTGTCCAAAGACTTCTTTGCCCTGATGCATTTGCTGAAAACGCACTATGACAGGACCACGGCCATTGTCATGAATGTCCAGCAACTTTGCATTGGAGCTATCCATGCTGGCAACTCCGATAAAAGCGCCCTGAGCTTCAATACTTTTTCTGGCCAGGTTTTCTACATCTATCGCATTTTTGGGGGATACTTTGATCTTCGATGTAGCGCTGATTGCGCTATCATCTTTGATCCAATGAAAAGTGGTGCTACCCAGTGAAGGATCAAAAGTAGATTTGTAGCCATTCACTTCGGTCAGGTTATTTTTCTCTATCAGGTCGTACTTATTTTTTCCGGATAGATCCGGAATATCTGCTGTGGCTGCTGTAGAAAATACAGCACCAAGCAGCATATATGATGCGCGTTTTAACATGGTTAACCTTGATTCTTATAAGTAATGCGAAGACTCCGCTTTGTTTTTTAACAAACCGGAAACCGTGCCTTTATGTCTATCCAAAATTTTTATCCAGGCGTTAGTTATGCAAGATTCGTCTGGTAGGAAGTCGGTTATAAAGTAAAGGGTTAAAAACTGTCAATGACGTCTGGTAGCGCAATCATTATGATTTTTATCTGTTCTTTTTCAATGTGGCCGTCCAGAGCGCTACCTGTATGGCTGTCCCTTTTATGGTTTCAGGTAGGTGATTTTTTTTCAACAATGCTGATCGGATCTGTTGCTTAGGAGTAGTTTTATTTTTTCATTCCATTTAGTTATAAGAGATCGATATCCATTCTTGATAAAAAGACGTTTAGACGTCTAATATGCGGGCTCGAACGAAAAAGCTTTGATTGAGGTCGCCACTCTAACCAAATCAGAGCATAGTGGTACTAAACCGCTGTCCAGACAGCAGGAGCCTGAAGTGCAGTATTTGCCTATTTTTGCCCAACTAAAAAACCGTCCCGTCCTGCTGGTGGGTGCTGGTCATGTGGCATTACGTAAGGCTGGTACTTTACTGAAAGC
>CAMLSF010000016.1 GCA_946482615.1 uncultured Chromatiaceae bacterium
GACGTAGCCCGTATCAGTGTACCGGGCAGCCGTTATGTCAAAGAGCTGCTGAAAGTCGACCGTTATTCCTACGTGATGCATTTAGTCTCCCGTGTGGTCGGCACTTTAAAACCAGAACTGGATGCTTTGCACGCTTATCAGGCTTGTATGAATATGGGCACCTTAGTAGGGGCACCTAAAGTACGGGCTGCAGAGCTGATCCGGGGTGTCGAGAAAAAACGCCGTGGCAGTTATGGTGGCGCTGTAGGCTATTTAGCCGGCAATGGCGATTTTGACAGCTGCATCGTGATCCGTTCTGCTTATGTACAAAACGGCATGGCTTATATTCAGGCCGGTGCCGGTGTAGTGTACGACAGCGTAGCGCAAGCCGAAGCGGACGAAACCCGCAGCAAAGCTCAGGCTGTGATTAATGCGATTCAATCTGCAGGCCAGGCTGCTGCACAAGGAGTATCGGTATGAGTGTTGTGTATCTTTTAGATAATTTAGACTCCTTTAGTTACAACCTGGTGGATGAAGTGGCGCAATTAGGTTTTAGCTTAAAGTTGTACCGCAATACAGTGCCAGCCGCTTATATCTTTGAAAAAATGCAGCAGGAACAACAGCCTGTGGTTCTGCTGTTATCACCCGGCCCTGGCGCTCCGGCAGAAGCAGGCTCCATGCCTGAGCTGATAGCCCTCTGTGCCGGTACATTCCCTATGCTGGGCATTTGTTTGGGCCATCAGGCGCTGGTGGAGCATTATGGTGGTGTGGTCGGCCGGGCTGGCGAAACTGTCCATGGTAAAACTTCTATTATTGAGCTGACTGATCATCCGGTCTTTGGTGTTTTACCTAAACAATTCCCTGTGGCGCGTTATCACTCGTTAATGGCCACTGAAGTGCCGGATTCCTTGCAGGTTATTGCCAGCTACCAGCATATTCCTATGGCGATAGTGCACGAAGCACACAAAGCTTTGGGTTACCAGTTCCATCCGGAATCGATCCTGACTACCTTAGGCAAACCTTTGCTGAAACAAAGTCTGGATTATTTAATGAACAGCCAGGGAGCAGCCCTATGAGCCAGTCGATTTTAGCCTTGGTGCAACAAAGCTTAAAAGGCGAAGCTTTATCCTTTGAACAAAGCCACCGGTTTTTTAGCGCTGTGGTGGCAGGTGAAGTAGAACCCGTATTACTGACAGCTCTTTTGGTTGCACTGAAAATGCGTGGCGAAACAGCAGATGAAATTGCCGGCGCTGCAGCGGCCATGCGCGCTGCTGCCACTGAGTTTCCGGTCTCTGTCGCAGGTGCTATCGACTGTTGTGGCACTGGAGGTGATGGCTCCAACACCATCAATATCTCCAGCACTGCAGCTATTGTCGCCGCCAGCATGGGATTGCCTGTGGCCAAACATGGCAACAGAAGCGTATCCTCTCAGTCCGGTTCAGCCGACTTGCTGGAGCAATTAGGTATTCAGATCCAAATGAGCCCTGCTACCGCAGCCAAAGCCTTACGCCAATGCAACAGCAGCTTCTTATTTGCGCCTTTGTACCATGCCGGTATTAAGCATGCGATGCCGGTGCGTACAGCATTAAAAAGCCGCACTATTTTTAATTTGTTAGGGCCGCTGATCAACCCGGCCAAACCTGATTATCAGTTGCTTGGCGTCTATGATCCGGCCTTAACGCCTGTGATGGCACAAGCGCTGCAGCAACTGGGGGTCAAAGCGGCCTGGGTGGTGCACGGCAGTGGTTGTGATGAAATTGCTTTACATGGTGTGACCAAGGTCAGTGCTGTGACCCCCACAGGCACTATTGAACACTTTGAGCTGACACCTGCTGATTTTGGTTTACCACAAATCAGCTTGTCTGAACTTGCAGGGGGCAGCCCGGCGGACAACGCAGCGGCGACACTGGCAATTTTACAAGGCAAAGGCAAAACAGCGCATAATCAGGCCGTCGCAGCGAATGTCGCCGCTATGCTGCAGATCACAGCAAAAGGCACAGATTTAAAACAGCAAACAGCAGCTGTACTTGAACATTTGGCTTCAGGTCAGGCGTTTTCGACATTGACGCAGTTAAGGGAACTTAGTCATGGCTAATGTGTTAACCACTATTATCGATCACAAAAAACTGGAAGTGGCCGCGCGCAAGCAACAGCTGCCACTGGCGCAGTTTCAGCAGTTGGTGCAGCCCAGCCAGCGTAATTTCTTAAAGGCCCTGCAGCAAAAAGGCCCGCGTTTTATTCTGGAATGCAAAAAGGCTTCGCCTTCCAAAGGTTTAATTCGCAGCCCTTTTGATTTAGACGAAATTTGCGCCGCTTATGGCCACTACGCCGACTGTATCTCCGTGCTGACCGACGAGAAGTTTTTTCAGGGCAGCTACGACTATCTGGCGAAAGTACGGGCCAAAGTCAATCAGCCTTTGCTGCATAAAGACTTTATTATCGACCCCTACCAGATTTATCTGGGCCGTTTACAGGGCTCTGATGCGGTGCTGTTGATGCTCTCTGTGCTGAATGATTTAGAGTATCTGGAACTGGCGAAAGTCGCCAAAAGCTTAAACCTGACCATCTTAACCGAGGTCAGTAACGAAGCAGAAACCTTAAGAGCTGTGGCTTTAGGTGCAGAGCTGATTGGCATTAATAACCGCGATCTACGTACCTTAGACACCAACTTAGAAACCAGTTTTAAACTGGCGCGGCTGATCCCCGAAGGCATCACTATAGTCTCCGAATCCGGCATTTATAGCTCGCAGCAGGTAAGGCAACTGGCCAAAGTGGCGGACGCTTATTTAGTTGGCAGCTCCTTAATGGCCCAGGCTGATTTAGCCAACGCCTGCCGCTCACTTATTCGGGGCGAACATAAAGTCTGTGGTTTAACCCGGGCCGAAGACAGCAAAGCAGTGTATGACCATGGCGCTTATTTTGGCGGCCTGATTTTTTATCCAAAATCACCGCGTAATGTCACTGTGGAGCAAGCCAGAGTGGTGCAACAAGGCGCACCAGCTTTGCATTATGTTGGCGTTTTTGTCGATGAAGCCGTAGAAACTGTGGCTGCCACAGCACGGGATTTACAACTGGCGGCTGTGCAGCTGCATGGTGATGAATCCGACCTCTATTTACAAAAACTGCGGCCTTTATTGCCGAAAACCACAGAGATCTGGAAAGCCTACAGGGTGCAACACAAGTTGCCGGAACTGACCCGTTATGCCGACCGTTACCTGCTGGATGCTTACCATCCACAGCAGCCAGGTGGCACAGGTGAGCAATTTGACTGGCAATTATTGGACGAACAACTGCTGGATAAAAAAGTGATACTGGCCGGTGGCTTAAAGCCGGACAATGTCATTGCAGCACTGAAACATCAGGTACTGGCCGTGGATCTTAATTCAGGCCTCGAATCCGCTCCCGGCATCAAAGATGCGGGCAAAATTCAACATGCTTTTGCGAATATCAGAGAATTCAGTCATGACTAAACTCAATTTAAACCCTTATTTTGGCGATTTTGGTGGCATGTTTGTGCCTGAATTGCTGGTGCCGGCTTTGGTGCAACTGGAGCAGGCTTTTGTCGATGCACAGCAGGATCCGGCGTTTATTGCGGAGTTTCAGGCGCTGTTAAAAGACTACGCCGGTCGCCCTACCCCTTTAACCTTATGCCGTAATGTGTCGCCCAATCCACTGGCAAAAATTTATTTAAAACGGGAAGACTTATTACACGGTGGCGCCCATAAAACCAATCAGGTACTGGGCCAGGCCTTATTGGCTAAACGTATGGGCAAAAAAGACATTATTGCTGAAACAGGTGCAGGTCAGCATGGGGTGGCGACGGCTCTTGCCTGTGCGCTGTTGGGGCTGAACTGCAAAATTTATATGGGTGCTAAAGATATAGAACGTCAGCAGCCAAACGTATTTCGAATGAAGCTGATGGGCGCTACTGTGATCCCTGTCACCGCAGGTTCCGGCACCTTAAAAGATGCGGTCAACGAAGCCATGCGCGACTGGTCCGGCAGTTATGCCACCAGCCATTATTTGTTAGGCACAGCAGCTGGTCCTCACCCTTTCCCGACCATAGTGCGTGAATTCCAGAAAATGATTAGCGAAGAAGCCAAACAACAAATTCTTGAAGCTGAAGGTAAATTGCCAGATGCAGTGCTGGCTTGTGTCGGTGGTGGTTCCAACGCTATTGGTATGTTTGCCGACTTTATCAACGAAGAAGGCGTACGTTTAATTGGCGTTGAACCCGGTGGTATGGGCATTGACACCCACCAGCATGGTGCCGCCTTAAGCACAGGCAGTTTTGGTATTTTGCACGGCGCTTATACCGCTATTATGCAAACGGCTGATGGTCAGATTGAAGAGTCGTATTCTGTGTCAGCAGGCCTGGATTATCCGGCTGTAGGGCCACAACATACCTATCTGCAAAGCATAGGCCGCGCTGAATATGTGGCGATCAACGACGATGAAGCCTTAGCTGCTTTCCAGCATCTGGCGAAATCCGAAGGTATTATCCCGGCTCTTGAAAGCTCACATGCGTTGGCGCATGCGCTGAAAATGGCCGCTGCGGCCACAGAACCTTTGGTGCTGTTAGTGAACTTATCCGGCCGTGGTGACAAAGATTTAAACCACGTGTATTCGATCATAGGCGAAGCCCATATCCAGCCAAACAACATGGCCAAGCGCAGCTAAGGAGATTTTTATGCAACGTTATCAGCAGTTATTCAGCCGCCTGAGCGCCGCCAAACAAGGGGCATTTGTACCTTTCGTCACTATGGGTGATCCGGGTATTGAGCTGTCGTTTGACATTATCAAAACTTTAATAGACGCAGGTGCCGACGCACTGGAGCTGGGTATTCCATTTTCCGACCCAATAGCAGACGGTCCTGTGATCCAAAACGCCAATATCCGCGCTTTAGCAGCTGGCGTCACACCAGCTCAGTGTTTTGAGCTGATTGGCCGTATTCGTCAGTACAACAACGACATTCCAATAGGCTTATTGCTGTACAGCAATCTGGTGATGGCGCGTGGTATCGACACTTTTTATCAGCAGGCCCAGCAGGCCGGAGTCGATTCTATTCTGATCGCCGATGTGCCTTTGCATGAAAGCAAATTATTCAGAAACGCGGCGATGAAACATGAGATAGCGCCTATTTTTATCGCGCCACCTAACATCACAGACGACAGCTTACGTGAACTGGCTTCTTATGGCCGTGGTTATACCTATTTACTGAGTAGAGCCGGCGTCACAGGCACTGAAACCCAGGCCGCTATGCCCGCCAGTACGCTGATTAATCAGCTCAAAGAGTACAATGCTGCTCCTACGCTGTTGGGTTTTGGTATATCCAAACCTGAACATGTCAAAGCCGCTATTGAAAGTGGTGCTGCTGGCGCTATTTCAGGGTCGGCTATAGTGCAGATTATTGAGAAATATCAACATCAGCCAGACTCTTTGCTCAGTGAACTGGCCACTTTTGTTCGCGCAATGAAAGCCGCCACCTGATCTGTAGCAAAGACAAAGCCTGTGATTAACAGGCTTTGTTTGTTCAGATTGAACTGCGTTGACCAGAAATATCAACCATCACTACATTTTGTGTTTTCACTTGCTCCCCGTTACTCCTGAATAAACACCAGATCATAAAAAATTCACATAACAGATCCTGATAAAGTTCCAACACAAGTTGCAGAAAAAAACGGCCCGGTAACCAAGAAAGGCCCAAAATCAAAGCCACTGATTATTTTATAGCGGATTTTTTTTAATCTATAACTGCATAAAAAACAGACAAATTTAGGAACGGTGGTAGCGGGCTGAAGCAAAAACATCAGAAAGATCAAGGTCAATAGCCTAAAGTACTGTTTCCCAATACAAATACAGCTGTAAAACAGCCACAGTTGAATATTTTTCAACCAGTTGAACAAACACATTTTTTAGTTAAGCCTGTGTAAGGTGACTGTCACAACTCGTGGCTATAGTCCTTGGGGTGGCGAAAAAGTAAAGCATTGGGCTGTTGTTTTATCTCTTCGCTGTACAAATTTCGACCAACGGCGTTTATGCCAATTGGAAGTAAACAGGATGTAACTATGAACACGCATACTAGTTTCAAGGCTGAAGATAGCGGTTTCTGCTTCCTAAACAGATTTTTCGACATAGTGGCGATAGGCGCAGCTTTATACCTGAGTCTGAAGCTCTATGGCGAAGTCGTGACTACCAGTTACATTATGCTGTATTTCACTGTAATGGCGGTCTATCTGTATACAGCAGAATCCGTTCAGTTATACCGCTCCTGGCGCATAAGCACTCTGACCAGCAACATTGCTCTGGTGGTGTTGTGCTTATTTGTCGCTTTTAGTCTGATGCTTGCCATCACCTTTGCACTAAAAAATACCGCCAGCTACTCCAGAGTTGTGCTTGTCGGCTGGTTCAGTCTGGCACTTTGCTACACCTCGGTCTGGCGTGTTGCCGGTCGTTTGATCAAAAACACCTTGCACAAAAAAGGCTACAGCATACGTCGTGTCGCTGTTATAGGGTGCACAGCCAATGCAAAACGTTTGATCGATGAAATCACCAGCAAACCTGAGCTTGGATTACAGTTTTGCAGTGTGTATGACGACAGAGAAGCCGATCGCCTGCCCGCTTGCGGTAAAGCGCTCAGCGGTAAAATTGACGAATGCGTCAACTCAGCAAGAAACGGAGCATTCGACAAACTTTACATTACCTTGCCTTTGTCTGCGGATAAGCGCATAGCCGATATTATCCAGCGTTTGGGGGATACCACAGTAGATGTGCACATAGTGCCTGACTTCCTGCTGTACAACCTGATGCATGCCAGACTGGGAACTATAGGGAATGTTGAGACGCTGAGTGTGTTTGAATCTCCCTACTATGGTGCCCATGACTGGCTAAAACGTTCTTTTGACGTGACGGTAAGCAGCATAGCCCTGCTGTTATTAGCCATTCCCATGTTAGTGATAGCTGCTGCCATTAAAATCACCAGCCGTGGCCCGGTGTTTTTTAAACAAGATCGCTATGGATTAGACGGTAAGCCCATCAAAGTATTTAAGTTTCGCAGCATGACAGTTCAGGACAACGGAGATACTGTAGTTCAGGCGAAAAAAGGTGACGCCCGGGTCACGCCCTTGGGCGCGGTATTAAGACGCACCTCACTGGATGAGTTACCGCAGTTTATCAATGTACTCAGAGGTGAAATGTCTGTCGTTGGTCCCCGCCCACATGCGGTAGCTCACAATGAACAGTACAGAAAACTGGTCGCTTTCTACATGCTCAGGCACAAAGTGAAACCAGGTATTACCGGCTGGGCGCAAATTAACGGCTGGCGTGGTGAAACCGACTCGTTAGAGAAGATGGAAAAACGGGTGGAATACGATCTGACGTACATTAAAAACTGGTCACTGTGGTGGGATGCAAAAATAGTATTTTTGACCTTCTTCCGGGGGTTTACAGGGAAAAATGTATATTAAAAGGGCCACTTTTATGAAATCCAAGTTAGCTATTATGACAGCACTGGCCTTTGCCAGTGCTGGAGTACAAGCTGTAGATCCACAAGCAATCAAGACAGAGTCGGGCTTTGATATTACGCCTCTGCTGAGCACGGGTCTGAAATATGATGACAACATTACCAGTGTCAGCGCTGGCGAGATAGACAGCTGGATTATGACCGTTGTGCCCTCGTTAAAAGCCAGCAGGGATGATGGTGTCACCAGCCTTGAATTCAGCGCTGCAGCGTACCATGGCAACTATTTCAGCAGCAGTAGCGATAACTTTACCGACACCTTATTAGGTGGTTTATTTAATACTCAGTTGTCCGAACAAGGTAAGTTAAACGTCAAAGCTGATATGGTGTGGGGCCATGAGGACAGGGGTACAGGCATTACCGAGGGCCTTACTAACAATCAGGATGACCCTACCCGCTTTAACAATCAAACCTTATCGGGTTATTACGAGTATGGTGCGGCAGCAGCACCAGCCCGGATTCGTTTTGGTGCGCGTTATTACAATAAAGAGTATATGAACCAACGGGAAGTCACCCAATTCAGGGACTATGACTCGACTATGGGGGGCATCAATTTTTACTACGACACCCTCTCCGGCACTACAGCTGTGCTGGAAACCAGTATTGTCGATATTGCCTATGACTTTGTCGATCCGGATGCCCCCAGAGACAGCAAAGAAAGCAATATCAAAGCTGGTGCGGAATGGGAAATCAGTGCGCTGACTTCAGGTGAATTCAAACTGGGTTATCAGAAAAAAGAGTTTGACGACTCCACCCGTGATGACTTCAGTGGTGTGGCCTGGACTGTAAACGTCAACTGGTCCCCTCTGACTTACAGTAACTTTAATCTGGGTACCGGACGCAAAGCCAAAGATCCGCTGCAAGGCGGTGACTACATTAAGGAAACCACTTATACATTAAGCTGGTACCACAACTGGTCAGAAGCAATACAAACTCAGCTGGCCTATAACAGGCTGGAGGAAGATTATGTCGGGATCACCAGAGAAGATGAAAATGATTCCTACACTGCCAGCGTAAAATATGCATTTCGCCGCTTCGTCGATGTGTCGTTGTTTACCACTGTGACAGATAAAACATCTTCTGTGCCTGGTATAGAATTTGATCGAAATATTGTCGGCGTAAATTTTGATTTTTCCCTTTGATCCTTGTATCAGATTTCATGGATAGATTATGCAGCAATTAGTAGTTGGGTTTGTTGCCCTGTTAATCAGCTGGTCCTCCTGGGTGAAAGCTCAGGAAGACAGCAACTATTTGTTAGGGCCTGGCGATAAAATTATTATTCAGGTGTATGGTGAAGAAGATCTGAAAATAGAAACTCAGCTGACCGACAGTGGCAAAATTAATTACCCTTTCCTTGGTGAAATTATGGCCAAAGGGCTGTCCATCAAACAGCTCGAAAGCCGTATTTATAATGGTTTGAAAGGAGACTATTTTGTCGAACCTAATGTCTTTGTCGGCATGGTGGAATACAGACCATTTTTTATTCACGGCGAGGTTAAATTACCCGGAGGTTATCCTTATCAACCTGGTATGACGGTCAATCAGGCCGTGGCCTTAGCGGGTGGCCTGACTGAGCGGGCATCAAAAGAAAAGATCTTTATTACCCGCGAAGCCAATAAAACCAAGCAAGAAAATGCCAACCTGAACACAAAAGTGAATGCTGGCGATACCATCACCATAGAACAGAGATTCTTTTAAATATGGCAGTAACGGACTTAGTAGCTGGGTCACCACAGCAGGAAACGCTGGATCTGCGTAAATATCTTTCCATTATCAACATTCATAAATGGCGTATCCTGAGTTTAGCAGTGCTGGTCACTATACTGACAGTGTTGGTCATGCTGAATGTGAAATCCAGATATGCCGCCACAGCCACGCTGCTGATTGAGAGTCAGCAGGCCAATGCGGTGTCGATCGAAGAAGTCTATGGCATTAACTCCAGTCAGCAGGAGTATTACCTGACTCAATTTGAAATTTTGAAATCACGCTCTATCGCTGAAGCTGTAGTCGACAAGCTGAATCTTCAGGAACACCCGGACTTTATCGGAAAACCAGGCCTCATCAGCCGGCTTAAGGATCTGCTGCCTTTTATTCCCGGCGCAGAAACTAAGCTGACACCAGAGCAGCGCCAGATCCGCCAACGCGATCAGCTAATCGCACAATTTCAGAACAGGCTGAACGTCAGCCCCATCCGTAAAACACAATTGGTTCAGATCAGCTTTGTTACCTACACCCCGGATCTGGCCGCTCAGGTCGCCAATGCTGTGGGTGAGGCTTATATCAACAGTCAATTGGAAGCGAGGTTAGGCATTACGCAGCAGGCTGCCAGCTGGCTGGGTGGCCGCCTTGGTGAGCTCCGTGTCCAACTGGATGAATCCGAAGCCAAATTACAAGCCTACAGAGCTCAGGAAGGTCTGGTGGATATCGAAGGGGTCAGAGGGCTGGGAGCAAAAGAGTTGGAACGATTGTCCGAGGAGCTGACAGAAGCCCGCAGTCGCAAAGCGCAGGTGGACGGTTTTATCCGGGTGATCCAACAATATGGCATCAACAATATTGAAAAACTGGAAAGCTTACCGGAAATCACCGCACACAGAGGTATTCAGGATGCAAAAAACCAGCTGATCCTGACAGAGCGCCGGGTGTCTGAACTGTCAAAAATTTATGGCCCCAAACATCCGCGTTTGATCGCAGCCAAAAGTGAATTAACAGCTGTGCAGGAAAATTTAAGAAGTCAGATTAAAAAGCTGATCTCAGGTATAGAAAACGAAGCCCGCTCTGTGCAGGAAAACGTCAGCTCACTGGAAGAAGAGCTGAGCAAAGCCAAAAACCAGTACCAGACGGTCAGTTTAAAAGAAACCACTTATCAGAGTCTGGAAAGAGAAGTGTTGACTAACAGGCAGTTGTTTGAAACTTTTTTATCCAGACAAAAAGAAACTCAGGCAACCAGTAATTTTAATTCAGCTTTGGCTCGTTTCACCGATCTTGCAGTGCCGACTACTGAGCCTATCTCCCCTAAACGCAAATTGGTGGTAGTTGTCGCTTTTGTGATTACCCTGGGTTTAGGCGTGTTACTGGCGTTTTTACTGGATGCATTAAACGATACAATAAAGTCCCCTAATGACGTCGAAAATCAGTTGGGACAACGTACTTTGGGTTTTATGCCTGACTTGCCCCACAAGAAAAATCAGGACCTGCCTTTGTACAGCTTTTTTAGCGACCAGCATAAACAATACGCTGAGGCGGTGCGAAGTATCAGAACCAGCCTGATTTTACTGGCGTTGGATAAACCATTAAAACTGATTGAAGTGACCTCAGCCGTACCTTCAGAGGGCAAGTCCACCTCTGCAACCAATCTGGCTTTTGCCTTTGGTCAGATGGAGAAAGTGCTGCTGATCGATGCCGATATGCGTCGCCCTACACTGGCTAAACGTTTTGGTTTACCAGCCTATCAATCAGGTTTAGCAAATCTGATCGCAGGTCGTGAACAAATCGACACTTGCATAGTGGCAGATGAAACTTCCGGCATCGATCTTCTGCCTGCAGGTAATGTGCCCCCTAACCCACTGGAGCTGTTACTTTCACCACGTTTTGCGGAGCTACTGGCTGAATTATCTAACCGCTACGATCG
This sequence comes from uncultured Chromatiaceae bacterium, assembly GCA_946482615.1. The sequence continues at coordinate 11,128 of CAMLSF010000016.1, forward strand.
CATTATTATTGATACACCTCCTGTTCAGGCGGTAAGCGATTCTTTAGTGGTTTCCAAACAGGCCGATGCAGTTGTTTTTGTAGTCGCAACAGATGAGACCCGCAAAGGTGCGATACAAAGTGGTATTGCCAAACTACTGCAAACTGAAAACAACCTCTATGGCGTTATTCTGAATAAAGTGAATATGAAAAGAGTGGCGCAAAGTTATGGTGATTACAGCCACTATGGCTATTACCATTACTACAGCAATGAGAACAGCTGATGTACGACCTGCATTGCCATTTTATTCCGGGGCTGGATGATGGAGCCAGAACAGTAGAAGAAGCGATTGAGCTGCTGAAAATGGCACAACTTAATGGTATCAGTCATATCATCAGCACCCCTCATATCAACCCGGGACACTTTGATAATACGCTAGCCGGCATTCAACACGGATTAGCTGGCCTCAAAGCTGCTGCAAAAGAAGCAGGCCTGGTGGTGCAACTGGCTGCCGCTGCTGAAGTACGCTTGTGCTCTGAACTACCGGGCTGGGTTGAATCAGGCAGCCTGCCTTATTTAGGTGAGTATCAGGGCTACAAAGTATTATTACTGGAATTTCCGCACAGCCATATACCTGCGGGTGCGGATCGGCTGGTCAGATGGTTATTGGGTAAACAGGTGTTGCCGATGATCGCCCATCCTGAGCGCAACAGAGATGTTCAGGTGGATCTGAAAAAACTGCTGCCCTTTCAGCGTATGGGAGTCTTGCTGCAACTGACAGCCAGTTCAGTGTTGGGTGATATGGGCGAAAGCAGCAAAGAAACAGCATTGCGGTTACTGCAGCAAAAAGCCTTCCACATAGTGGCCAGTGATAGCCATAACCTGCAGCGTCGTCCGCCAAAGCTGGCCGAAGCCAGAGACTATATCGCAACTCTCTGTGGCCATGATTACGCCGAACAGCTGGTTACAGAAAATCCAAAACGTATCAGTCATATCCACTTCAGCTAAGGGCCTGGGAATGTCAGAACACCAACGCCGAGCCCGTGCTCATTCCTCAGCCACCCGTTATGGTAACGTAATAACCCGCTGGCTCGCTCTGCCAGCTTTTTTATTATTGGCCTTAATCGTCTGGCATATCACCCCAATGGGACTGGCAAGTGCCTGGTACTTTAAAGCCAATTATTATCTCGAGCTCTGGGTGAAAAACCAGCCACTGCTGACCGAAGAAAGCTGGAAGCAAGCAAGCGAAGCCATAGATAAAGCAATCAAACTCCATCCTGACAATCCACATTATTTATTAACCAAGGCCAAAATAAATGAGTGGGGCTGGTATGCGGGTCTGATGACCACAAAACAGCTGGAACAAACAGAAACCTATTACAAAGAAGCTATTCAGGCGAGGCCTTCATGGCCTAATGCTTATGCAGACTACGCCTATTATCTGGGGGTAACCCAATTTCGGATCAGTGAAGCTTTTGAACAAATCAGCTTAGCCAAACGATATGGCCCTTATATAGCTGAAACTTCGTTACGGGAGCTGGCATTGGGCCTTTCGCGCTGGCCACTTCTGAACAGCAAACAAAAAGCAGACACTTTTTATGCATTGGATAAAGCCCTTCAAAGCGGTCAAAGCTCTTACTTTCAGAGCTTAAATATTGTCAGAACTACAGAGCGGGTTGCGCTGGTCTGCACCTACTTACGTACAGCCAAAAGACCTTTAGCTGAGCAGTTGACGCAGCAGATCAAGCAGGATCTCTGTGCCAAATGAAAGCTAACCTGTTAAGGTTTTTAACATTAACTTAGCGTATTTTTCGCCCACAGCAGTTCTTGTGACCAGGGTTTTGACCACCATCACCTGCACATACATACAAAGCACGGAGCAGCTGAGGATCAAAAGCCAGCGCAGCAGCCAATGCCCGTCAATCAGCCCCAAAAATACGATGTGCCACAGGTAAATCCAGATCGAATTTGACGAGACAAAAAGTATCAGGTGATTAAAAGGAGACATGGCAAAAAGCTGGTCGTAAAACCGGGTTGAGCAATACAACAGCAAACAGGTCACAGCCACTGCATAAGATAAATAATACAAACCTGGCGGGTATTTAAAATGCTGGGTGGACAAAATGCCATTGTCGGTCCAGCCAAACCAAAAAAACATCACGATAAACAGCACACCACAGAATACGGAAGTCAATAAAAGGCTGCCGTTACTTTTGGTTTTGAACCTTAGGCCTAATAAAAAAACCAGAGAATAAGGGATCAGAAGTAATAGTGTCCTAAGTAGTTTATAGTCCTGATACCACTCCCGGCCAACCCAGGAGATAAACAGATCGTAAAGCACTAAAAGCAAAAAACAGAGGCAGAAAAACACAGCATCAGAGCGGATCAACTGATTAAATTTATAGATAAAAGGTGAAACCATAGCAATGGACACAAAAACCTGAATAATCCATAAATACTCCAGCCCCTCACCTTCTACAAAAAGAAAGGTGAGCAACAGATAGTCCGGATCCCTGGCTAAAGCGGAGTTGAACGCAAAAAAGAACAGCAGAAAAAACCAGACAGGGATCACTAAGCGCTGCAACCGGGCCACCACATAATTCAAATAGCCGCTGTAAGAGACCCCATAAGAAAACACAAAACCTGAACAAAACACCATCAATGGCACATCAAAATTTCGCAGTTGAAAGATGCCACCAGGTGGGCCTGAGTGAGCCAAAATAATCATCACCAGCCCAACAAACTTCAGAAAATCAATACGCAGATCTCTCATTTCTGCTCTCCTACTTTGAGCGAATTCAAGTCAGACACAAAGCTGGTTTCATTCACCAGATAGGCGGAGCCACTTTTGGTTAAATGGATATAATCCTTAAACAAAGGCTTGGCGTTAACATTGCTTATACAATGCCCGGACTCAGAGCAAAAATATCTGGATAAATTGATCTGCAGATACCGGGGGGGCAGCAGACTTAACAGCTCTGTGGCTTCCCCTGTCCCGACAACTTTGAAATTGCACTGTTCTGCATCAGCACCTGAGGCGACAGAGCGGACATAACAAAAGCCAGGGTCAAAAGCAGACAAAGGGGGTGGAGAAATCACAACCACTTTCTTGCCAAGATCTTCAAGGGCAGCAATAGTTGCTGTTAATCGCTGCAAAGCGATGCTGCGCTCATAGTGTTGGATCTGACCATCAAAATAATTTTTCGCATAGGAATAATCGAAGGTGGACGCCAGCACCACGTACTTCAATCCTCGCTGGGATTTTATAAAATCAAACACAGCCTGATTATTCGCCATACAATGAGTGGCCCATTTGCCGGTATGGTCATAACGAAGCACACTAAAATCTAAAACTGGCGGACAGGCACTCAGAGTTTTCTGCACAAATTTAAAAGCATTAGCCAGCTGCATAGTATGTGCGACATGCATCCCCAGTGAATCGCCCCAGACAATCCACTCAGGTTCTGCACTATTTTGACAGGCATCCGGGTTTGATTGGCCGTTATCGCACAGATCTGACAGGCCAAGGTTAGGTTTAACCAGTGCATCCACCTGCATTAACTGCGGAGGGTATAGCGTTGCAGGTTTATAGAGCACCAGCATTTTCAGCGCAGCAAGACTTAGCAACACCAGAAAAAAAGTGGCAAAAAACAACTTATAAATCATCGCCCTGTTAATAAAGTTTTTTGAGCGAAAAGGTGACTCTATACATTTGTAAGTCAGATAGGAGATCACAAAAGTGATGGCGATCAGCAAAAGCTTGTACCAGGCCGTATTGATGCTGCTGTGGTTAATAAAGTTAGAAAAGACCACAACAGGCTGATGCACCATATATAAGCTGTAGCTGATCAAACCTATATAAACCAATACCTTATTGGCTAAAAGCTGATAGAACAGAAAGTCGGCTTTATTCAGGGCCAATATAAAAAATACCACTAAAGTGGGCGGCAAAGCCCAGGGCCCGGGAAAAGGACTGCCTTTTTCAAAACTCAGGATGAAATAAAGCAGCAAAAAAAACATCGAAAAAAGAAAAAGATCGGCTTTGAGCGGATGCCGTATGCCGTCAAATTTATCCCGGTAAAAATAGGCAAGCGCCCCAAGTAACAGCTCCCAGCCACGGGTTGGCAGCAAATAATAACTGGCCAGAGGTTTTGAATAAGACCCAACACAAGACAGCAGATAACCCAGAATAAACAGCACAAAAAGCACCAGAAAGACTCTGTTTTTCAGCGCAGAACGAAACAGATAAATCAGCAGGAAAGGGAAAACAATGTAGAACTGTTCTTCAACACTCAAACTCCAGGTATGCAACAGCGGCAATCGGTCAGCACCATCGTCAAAATAACCAAAGTTATTCCAGAAGTAGATATTTGAAGCAAAAAACAACGAATAAACCGCACTGTCCAGAAATGCCGAAAATTCCCGGGGGCTAAATAACATGAAGGCAAAAATTAAACTGACCACCAGCACAGAAAAATACAGCGGCATTAATCGCCGGATCCGGCGCTCATAAAAAGAAACATAAGAGAAACGCCCTTCTCTGATTTCCTCGACGATAATGGATGAAATCAAAAAACCGCTGATGACAAAAAAGATATCAACGCCGACAAAACCACCGGAAAACATCTCGAAACCAAAATGAAACAACAGGACAGGCACAATAGCGACGGCCCTTAACCCATCAATGTCAGCGCGATACTTCATAGGGCCCGCTCCCTGTTAAATTTAATCAGCGTTGCTATCGCCAGCAGACCAATAATGCGGCCATCCAGTGGCACATAAAAACACCAGGAAATCATAATAAAAGTGAACAGAGATAAGTTTTTACCGCCCGCCGCTTTTATCCTCGAAAAGCAAAATGAAATGAATTTATAAAAGAGGTATAAAAACACCCAGCCAGCAAAAATAAGCCAGTCAAAAAATAAGGTTTTTGTTGAAACGGATTCCACATTACCGACAATAAAATAAGTAATAACCTCGTCAAAGTTAAACAAGTTCGGAAAGTAATAATCGACAAAGTTCACCACATCAGGACCGAGTTGGTAGATCTGGTTAAAATAACCGGTAAATCCCACGCCCAATGGCGAAACCAAAGCACTGTAGATGCCGGTAAATATCATGACCCCCCGGGTTGAGGAGCTGTTGTACTTTTCAATATCAAGAATAAAAGCATCCAGCAGTACATAATAAAAACCAAAGGCAAATAGCAGAAAACCCACAACCAGAAAGGTCACTTTATGAAAGCTACGTTTTGCCAGCACAAATTGAGAAATCAGCACAGACAAACAAAATGCCAGCAAGGCACCCTTTGACGAAGTGAATAGTAAGAAGGACACCACAATCACAATAGATAACAAATAATTCAGACCAAACAGAATAGCCAGCAACATCAGAGAAGTGACCACCTGAAAACCAAAGGTGCTGGCTTCCAGTGTAAAACCCCGCATTCTGTCCGGTGAAAATGCGGCTGTTCCCTGCAAGAATGACGGATTATTGACCACGTCAGGCGCAACAAGGTTGATAAAAAACACCATCACTACCAGCAAAGCGGATATTTTGCTGGCGACTTTTAGCTCTGAGTAATCGAAGGTTAAGAAAAATACAAAAAAGACAAAGGAGGCAAGATTGATCAGAAATAATCTCAGTCCCCGGTCAAGCAAAAAGCCAAAATAAAGGCTGTCAGCAAAAATAAATAGGTAGGCCAAAGAAAAAAATAACACACCAAAGATAAAATAAAGCAGCCGTTTACCAACCTCATTTATCGCGTAAAAATTAAACAGCAAATAGACTGTAACGGCCGGAAATAACGAAATTGCCAGAGGTGCAGTAAAAGCCCCCCCTATGGCACTGAGCGCGGTATTTTCAAAGACAAGACAAAAACTGGTTAAATATAAAAGGATCTTACCCATGTACAGTCCTGTTCATTAATTTCGACAGGCGTTCAAACTGAGAACTTTTCAGCAAGACATCAAATACCCTGACACACAGGCCTTTGACCGAATAAGGGTAATGACATCGCCCTATCGCGGCACCAAAACGCTTCATTTGTGTGAGCAAATCCAGATAGTCCGCCGCATGATTGGCTTTGGCCAGCTTCAAACTGCGGATATAGAGGTTAATAAGGCAGGTTTTCAGAAAAAAATTGGCTTCAGATTGCAAAGCACCACTCAGGTGAACCTGACTGATCTGCGCTATTTGTGCAAAAGCAGACAAATGTTCAGTTTCCCGCTTGCCTTTAAAGGAAGAGATCACTGATCCCTGACGTATATTGTAGTAATAGATCACATCCCCGAATCCCTGGATCTTTGATGCGACCGCAAAGGCATTAAAGATAAATAAGACATCTTCGCTCAGGCCTGTGTTTTCATTAAAACGCAGCTGATGGTGTCGTAAAAAGCTGGTGCTGAATATAAATGAGCAAATATGAAAACTGTTTTTCTTCAGCAAAAAGTGGGAAAAAAGCTCGGTGCCGTCCGCAGTATTGATGATGTGATGATTCTCAGTGCCAGTCTCCTGATGGCGTGTCACATAAGAATACTGATGAATATCCTTGTCCGACGCCACTAAGTCCCGGTACATGATGTCAAACAGGTTATCCGGTACATCGTCGTCGCAGTCCAAAAACATAATGTAGCTGGCACTGGCCTGATCCAGCCCCAGATTTCTTGCAGACGACACACCGCCGTTGTTTTTCCTCAGATACCTGATAAAAGCTGCTGCAGGCATAAAAGCAGCCTGATCAGAAGCTGAGCCATCATCAACGACTATCACTTCAAAATACTGATTGAAATCTAAAGTCGATTTAGTGCTGATAGAGATAATCCGCTCTGTCAGTCGTTGCAGATAATCCCAGTCGTTATACACAGGAATAATGATGGAGCAGAGTTTAGAGTTCAATGGATAGCCCTCTCCAGCTGTTATTGATTGCTTCTTTTGACGTCTCTTCAGCCAGTACCAGAGCCCTGTGGCAAAACCTGATATACAGCTCCGTATTGCCAAGCAGATAGCTGATTTTTTCAGCCATAGCCGTTATGTTGTAAGGCGGGATCAAATAGCCATTTTCGCAGTCCCTCACTATCCATTTGGCCGCCGGAAAGGTATCAAAAAGCACTATGGGTAAACCCTGACTTCTGGCTTCAACCAGAGTCTGGCCAAAGCCCTCATAATGTGAGGTCATTAAAAACAAAGAATATTCTTTATAAATATCTTCTACTTTATTGGAGGAGCCCTGGTAGCGGATTCTGTGGTCATGCTGTATCAGCTTCTTTAAATCAGACACTTCTTTCTCTGTGCCATCCCCATAAATATCCAGGCTATAGTCTGCCGGCAACAGACGCATCACCTCCACCATGGCCTTGAAGTTCTTCTGATCTTCACAAATCCGTGCCAGCGTCAGTAGTTTTTTTGACTGTGCAGGAATAGAGCTCGCTTTATCTATTTTGCTGGCTCTGGGAATGATTTTGATCCTAGATTTAAACTCTGGATAAAGAGCAGCAAGTTCGGACTCGTCAAAGGAGGTATACACAGTAAAATGATTGATGTACTTGCCTCTGAGCAACATCGCCAGCTTACCCAAAGGCGTAAAAATGATGTCCAGCCTGTTGGTCTGCACCATGATGACATTATTTGTTTTCAGCACAGAAACTGGAATATACAAAATATCGGTAGGATGAAAGACAAGCAGGTCTTCCCCTACAGGAGAAAGCTTATTCAACTGCTTCCATAAATTAAATGCCGTTTTTATTTTTGCGACGTACCCGGCTTTGTCCTCTTCGCCGTAACAAATGTAAGTCACTGCAGGGGATTCACTGTAGACATGCTTGCCCGCTTTGTACTTAAAAAACTCGGTCACTCTGGTCCCCGAATCTTTAAACAAGGACTGGACTTCGCGAATTAAGGTTTCAATACCACCCAATGAGGTGGAGATACAGGAATTCACTGTGATCATGTTATTTGCCCACCCGAATGTCTTGATACAAAGTTAATATCGAGGCCTTAAATTTCTCTGCGGTAAAGCGCTGCAAAAATGCAGCTTTGGCATTTAATTTCAATTCGTGAAACTTCGCGTCATCGTCAAGCGCAGCAAAGATAGACTCTGTTGAGGCCAGGTTATCCAGATCAAAAGTAAAGCCATTTAAAGGCGGTACTATCAGTTCTGGCAAAGCCCCTCTGTCAGAGCCAATCACAGGCACACCAACTCGGAAAGATTCAATCACAACAAAACCAAAACCTTCCCACCTCGACGGACAGATCAAGGCTCTGGCACTGCTTAAAATACTGTTGATTTTGCTGCTATTCAGCCAGCCAGCGACAACGATACGGTCACTGCGAAAATCATTGGCCTCAAAATCGCCTATCACGACTATTTTGTAATCTGTGGGAAGGTAACGGGAGATTGCGTCCAAAAAGTCATAACCTTTTTGCTGGCTTTTCCGACCGATAAAAACAATGTACTTTTGCTGCTCTTCAGCTAAAAAATCTGGTTTAAAGCCATGCTCTACCTCATAAGATTCAGGAAGAGAGTTGTAAATAACGATGAGTTTGCTTTTGTTGATGCCAATCCTGATGGCTTCGCTCATCTCATAACCTGAAATACAGACTATTTTTGCGCTGAGCCAGGACAAACAAAGCTCAACGGCAGAATAGAGTTTTAATATGATTTTTCTCTTATCCATATTAAAGCTCCAGCCATGAGAGCAATAAACAAACTTACCTTTCAATGCCGGGTTGATCAGGCAAAAAAGCCGCAGCAGACCAGCGAAGGTACTGTGCAGAAAAATAATGTCCGGACTGTCATTTTTACAGACCCGATAAAAGGCTTTAAACATCGAGACTAAACCCGGCACTCCGCGGCCCGTGGAGCTAAAACCTATAGACTCACTGTCTATATAAGTGCGCTGATTTTCCGGCACCAAAAATATATTGGTACAGTGCTGACCAGTCAGATGGCTCAGCAAATTCAGGTAGGTGGCCACGCCACCTTTCACTGTTTCAGCTACGTGAAGGACTTTCATTGGCTCTCCATGGCATGATCATTCTTCTTTCCATATACCAGATATCAAAGAAGCAAAGAAAAGAGACGGTAATAAACGAGGCTGAAATAAGTACTAAAGAAGTTAAAAAGCTATCGGCGAAATAGCCCAGCAGTATGGATAGCAGTAACAAAACCACCAGCATCAGATTAATTTTCAAATTTCGTTCGGGGTGTGAAAGAGCGTAATAAATACCACCACTGACGCTGTACATGGCCTGGAAAGGAATAGAGATGCTTAAGATGAGTAGCATATCTTCAATACCAACCCACTGTTCACCAATGATAAAGACAATAATGTCCCGCGCATTCAATTGGATAAACAGCACCAGAAAAAAGCCGCCGACTAAAAATATCGCACTTATTTTTAGCAAAAAGACCCGCAGTTCCTGAAAGTTTTTTAACTTTTTCACCAAAGGCTGAATGGCAGGCTGTAACGAAAACGCGATCAGCATCACAGGGTATTTAGTGAGCTGATAGGCCCTGTCATACAGAGATAAAATCTCCAGACTAAAGAGTTTACCTATGACCAAATTGTCGCCAAAGCGGACAAAAAACGACAACAGATTACTCAAGGTCACATGGGTCGAAAATCCCGAGCTCTCTGATGATTTTTGCCGTATCAGGCCCAATGCATTGCTAAAAAGCGTGTGCTCTTTGAAAAAAAGCCAGAGGATTAAAAAGCGGATATAAGAGTAACCACAGATCTTTAGGATTAAGACATTGATATCAAAAGAATAAAAATATCCGTACGCAAAAGCCACTGCAAGAGAAAGGAGCTCAGCTGTGCATTCCACAAAGGCGACTTTATAAAATTTAAGTTCTTTATACAGCACCCCGGTCAGGCTTGAGGCAACCCCATAAAACAGCAAAGCCGACATCAGCAACAGCATAGCCCCAACACTGACGTCAATGCTGTAAAGCATTGGCAGTAACAGCAATAACAGCAGCATCACAGCAACACCAAGGGCTGACGTCAGAAAAGACTTTGCAATAATTCTTTTTTCATCCGCACTGCTGTCAGCATTGATCACCTGCTGCATGCCACCGGCCTCTGCCAGGATGATGCAGAAAAAATACAGGCTGTTGATGATCGCAAAAGCACCAAAATACTGCTTGTCGACCACTCTGGACAGCAGCATTAAGGTCAAAAGCTGGAATGCAAACAGAGAGCCTTTCGACAGAAAGCTGGCCACTAATCCTTTCATTGAAGGCTACCCACGACCTATTGAATAATAGGTAATTCCCTCTCTTTTCATGGACGCCTGATCAAAGATGTTTCTGCCATCAAAAATGACAGTGTCTTTTAAATTGCTTTTTGCAAAGGCATAGTCCAGCACCTTAAAGGGTTTCCATTCAGTGATAACCACCAGAGCATTGGCGCCCCGTACCGCCCCTTCTTTGGTCCCCAGCAAAGACAACATGGCTCTGTCGCCATAAATCTTTTGGGTTTCATCCATAGCTTCAGGATCATAAGCCTGTACTTTTGCACCAGCTGCCCATAATTGTTCCATCAGGACACGGCTTGGTGCTTCGCGCATATCATCTGTATTAGGTTTAAAGGCCAGACCCCAAAGCGCAAAAGTTTTACCTTTTAAGATATCTTTGGTCTCCCCTTTTTCCGCTTTATCCCAGACTCCGTAATGCTTACAAATCATCTCAAACAGCTTTTCTTTCTGCTTGTTGTTGACGTTTTCAACCGCATTCAGAATTTTGGATTCATAACCAAACTGAGCCGAAGTGCGTGCTAAAGCCTGCACATCTTTAGGGAAACAACTGCCACCATAACCACAACCAGCGTAAATAAAGTGGTAGCCGATACGGGGATCTGAACCTATGCCTTTACGGACATTCTCAATATCAGCACCCACCCTTTCAGCAATATTGGCCATTTCATTCATAAAACTGATTTTGGTTGCCAGCATGCAGTTGGCCGCATATTTAGTCAGTTCGCTGCTGCGTACATCCATCACTATGATTTTTTCATGGTTACGGTTAAAAGGCCCGTATACCTCGCGCATGATGCTTTCGGCAAAATCTGAACTGGTACCTATGACAATACGATCCGGACGCATAAAATCAGCGACAGCAGCGCCTTCTTTTAAAAACTCAGGGTTAGACACCACGTCAAATTCAGCGGATGAGTTTCGCTCTTTCAGAGTTTGTTGAATGATGTCGGTCACTTTGTCGGCTGTGCCAACAGGTACAGTGCTTTTATTGACCACCACTTTATAGCTGTTCATCAACTGGCCTATGGTTTTACCTACGGCCATCACATACTTCAAATCCGCCGAACCGTCTTCGTCCGGTGGCGTACCTACCGCGATAAATATCACTTCACCATGCTGCACAGCTTCCTCAGCACTGGTGGTAAATCTCAGGTTGCCCTGTGCCACATTACTTTTAACGACGCTTTCAAGACCTGGTTCGTAGATTGGGATCCCTCCCAATTTCAGACTGTCGATTTTCGCCTGATCCACATCAACACAAATGACATCGTGACCAACATCCGCCAGACAAGCGCCAGTCACCAAACCTACATAACCAGTACCAAAAATACTTAACTTCATGTGTTATTCCTTTGACTTTGAAGCAATACGTCGTCACGCCTTACCATTAAAACTGAACCAGGTTCACCCTTGTGATGGTGGCTGTTGTAAACACAACAGAGTAGATTCAGGCAATTAAACTGAGTTTTTTGTTGCTCAGTAACGTATGCAGATAAGCACCAAACTCAGCACCTAACACCGGATCTTTCAGCGCATAAGTAACAATAGCTTCCAGATACCCCAGCTTGCTGCCACAGTCATGACTGCGACCCACAATGCGGTAAGCTTCCATAGTTTGCTCTTTTAACAACTGAGCCAAAGCGTCAGTCAGCTGAATTTCATCACCGGCACCAGGCTGGGTAAAGCTCAGGATTTCCATCACGGCAGGAGACAACACATAACGACCGGTAATGGCCATATTAGATGGAGCTTCATCTACTGCTGGTTTCTCAACCATAGCATGCAGCTGAACTGATTGACCTTCCGCAATAGCAGCTCCATTTAAATCCACGACCCCATAAGAGCTGACCGCAGCTGCAGGAACAGCTTCAACCATCACCTGACTGGCACCTGTGACCTGATAACGGTCAAGCATAGCTTTGAGGTTGTCTTGTTTTAAATTACTTTCATATTTACTGATCAACACATCTGGCAGCAATACAGCAAAAGGTTCATTACCAATAATAGGAGCGGCGCACAAAATGGCATGACCTAAACCTAAAGCTACATGCTGGCGCACCGAAATCACTGTCACGTTTTTCGGATTAATAGAACGCACTTCCTCCAACAAAGAACGTTTAACCCTTTTTTCTAACTGGGTTTCCAATTCAAAACTGGTATCAAAATGGTTTTCAATGGAGTTTTTACTGCTGTGAGTCACCAGAATGATTTCGGTAATTCCTGCCGCAGCCGCCTCTTCAATCACGTACTGGATCAAAGGTTTATCAACCACAGGTAACATCTCTTTCGGGATAGCTTTTGTTGCCGGCAACATACGGGTACCTAAGCCTGCTACCGGAATAACTGCTCTGGTGACTTTACGAAATTCAGATGGTTGCATAGATAATTCCTTCTGTAATGTGCTGATATAAAGTTGTAATGAAATGGTTGGTTTTCGCTCAACTGCTCAGCAAAGGCCACTCCTTGCCTGTATCACTCCGCAGGACGGAGACTAATCTTCACCTACTCTATTTGCACTATGTGACAAAAGAGTTAAATCCTGCCCTGAATGAACAGCAGGACCAAACTGGTCAGAAAGTAAGCATTTCTTATGCCAGAGCAAATTTTAGGTCCAGGCCAGTTTAAATATGATAAAAATGATAAAATATATGGCTATTTCCCATAATGTAACCTGTTTCACCGTGCAATCTTGGTGCGATAACGCTCCAAACTAATGCACCAGTTCCAGTGCAGAATTATTCATCAATCAGTCCCTTGGCAAGCACTGAAGAAAGTGGCAGATTGAAGTATCTTTTTTAACCAAAGCTGTTTTACTCAAGATAAAACATCTGTTAAAACGCTCCGGGAAACGGTGTGGGTGGACAAGACTGTACGAAGTTTACTTGACTCAGAGCTAATGGTGGCGACATGTCAGGTTATACCGGGAGGTTTATGCTACGCAGGTATGCGGTTGTAGCACTGCTGTCTTTTTCCGTATCTATTTTTGGTAATGCCAGCTATTTGCAAACTGTATTCGAACCCAAAATGCTGGACACTATTCGTGGTAAATATGGTGACTCTGCGCTGGGCAGGGTCAGGCAATGGCGCGATTTATTGCAGGATGGCCAGTCTGAATCGGACTGGGTGCGGGTCAATAAAGTAAACCAGTTTTTTAATGACCAGATCACTTATGTATCGGATCGGGATCATTGGGGGCAGACAGACTATTGGGCTACACCACTGGAAACCCTTGGAACAGCGGCTGGCGACTGCGAAGACTTTGCTATAGCTAAATACGTGTCACTGCGTGCTATGGGGGTACCTGATAGCAAACTACGGATCATGTATGTCAGAGCAATGTCGGTCAATGAGCCTCATATGGTGCTGATCTACATGGAAAGTGAAAACGCTGTACCCCTGGTTCTGGACAATCTGATCAAGAAAGTCCAGCCGGCAACCCGAAGACCCGACCTCAAACCTATTTACGGTTTTAACGCCGAAGGCTTATGGCTTGCAAAAGCTCAGGGATTGGGCCGTAAGGTTGAGGGCAAAACAGGTGGTTCAAACTGGCAGGAATTGCTGAACCGAATAGAGAAGGGAATGTAACAGCTATGACGCATAAGTTTTGGGGCAAACTCCCCGGTATTTCGTTAAGGGCTCAACTGCACTTACTGATAGTGCTGGTGGCGGTTTTTACCTTTTCGTTTAGTTTATTTATTTCGGTACAAAGTACGCAGCATTATCTGAACACCCAGATGAAATCTCATGCTCAGGATGCAGCAACCAGCCTGGGGTTGTCGATGTCAGCCTATATGGACGATCCGGATCTGGTCATAGCACAAACTATGGTCAGCGCTATTTTTGATTCAGGTTATTACGCCGAACTGGAGTTTAAAACCAGCAAAGGGGATGTCAAAATCAAACGACAAAACCCTATTGAGTACGACGAAGTACCAGAATGGTTTGTCTCCTTATTCCCTTTGTCGCCTCCGCTGCAAAGCAGTGAAGTGAATAATGGCTGGATGGTGGCAGGAGTTTTATCTATTCAGTCTAACCCCGGCATTGCCTACAAAACCTTATGGCAACAAGCCAAACAGAGTTTTTACAGCATTGCCGTGATTACACTTTTAAGCGCACTTATTATTCAACTGATTGTATTTGCTGTGCTCAAACCTCTGCACCAAATCGAAATTCAGGCGAAAGAAGTGGGCAAAAAGAACTTTTTACAGCAGGATAAGCTGCCTTTCACGACGGATCTCCGTTCCGTCGTCAAAGCCATGAATGCGATGGTCGCCAATATTCAGCGCAGCTTTAAATCTCTGAGCCTGCAAGCCGATGAACTGAAAGTCAAAGTCTTTACCGATCAGCTGACAGGACTTGGAAACCGGCGCTTACTGGAACAACGTTTTGCCGCTGAAAAAAATGAACAAAAAGCACATAATCTGCATCTGCACATGGGCATGATGAGCCTGCATTCCCTGACTGATGTGCACCAGCGCCAGGGTTTTGAAGCTGCAGATCAGTATATCTTACTGGCAGTCAAAGAGTTCAAAGAGGCTCTGGAGCAGTCAGCAGACAACCAGTTATTCCGTCTTGGCGGCAGTGACTTTATTTTCCTGAGCCATGCCAGTGCCAAAACGCTGGAAAAACAAGTCCAGCAACTCAGTGCCAGACTGAAACAACTGGACAGTGTGTATTTCCCTCATGGTTTTGCCTCTGTTGCACTGATGGAAGTCGAACCTGAAGACAACCTGCATCACTGCCTCTCTGCCTTGGACAGCGGCATTATTCAGCGTAAGCAGCAGCCTGATTTACCTTTGCTGGTGAAAGACGAAAACATGCTGATCAAACCTGAAGGACGAATGGCGTGGCACGCCGTAATTAAAGATTTAATTCAGAATCATCATTTTGAACTTTGGGCTCAGCCTGTGGTAAATGCTGATAAATCCATTGAATACATTGAAACTTTTGTCCGGTTTTATTATCTGCATTCTCAGTTGTCTACAGCTGAAACTTACGCCATGGCCGAACAACAGGGCCTTTCACTTCAACTGGACCAGCAGGTGATCAGTTACATACTGCAGCAGGTGCAGCATGAACCCACTCATGTTTATGCCATTAATCTTTCACAAGGTGCTGTAGCTTCAGAGTTATTTTTGCAGTGGTTAGATAAGGAACTGCAACAGCTGGCAGGTAAAGCCCGTCTGGTATTTGAAGTCTCTGAATACTCTGTGTTAAAAGCGCCTGACGAAACCAAAACCTTGATGGACTGCATCAAGCGCCACAGATGCAAGGTATGTATCGAACGTTTTGGAGCCAGCATGACGACTTTTAAATACCTGCAGGGGCTGAATGTCGACTATGTAAAAATTGACGGTGCGTACACCACTGCGTTGGGTGATCAGGATAATCAGTTTTTTATTAAAACTTTATGTCAGATCAGTCACGGTATAGGGATCAAAGTGCTGGCCCCCCATGTTGAATCAGAACAGATCATGGACAATTGCTTTGCGGCAGGAGTCAATGCAGTTCAGGGCAACTGGTTGCTTGCTCCTCAGAAGGTCAATGTACAGGTGAAAAAATCTATCTTGACACAAAAATTCATTAACCTAGACTTGCTGCATTCGCCTAAATATTAACCAACAGGATGAGACAGGTATGAAGAAAACCACTACTCTCGCTGCCGCTTTGTTTGCAGCTGCAGTATTTACTTCAACTCCGGTATTAGCTCAGGACGTAGCATCGGTTAAAGCTGTTGTTGACCAATACCAGACTCTGGTCGCTCAATACCAGACTCAAAATATGACTGAACTTCAGGCAGAAACTCAGGCGCTGGAAGTAATTAAAACTGAACTGCAGCAAATTCTCGAAGCGGCACCAGATGATGCTACCAGAGAAATTCTGTTGCAGGCAGCTTTTGAAGCGGCCGCTTTGTTAGATGATGCTGCGGTCAGTGCCGTTGCGGCAGCAGCTTCCGCCGCTGGTATGTCTGCAGATACCATCACAGCCATAGCTGCAGCGACACCTGGTGTTAATGTCGATGCGGTTGCTCTGGCCACAGCTGCAGGTCCTGCAGCTGAAGGGGAAGGAACAGGCGCAGGAACAGGCACAGCAGGTACTCCTGGTGGTGCAGGTTTTGGTGGCGGTTCAGGCGGCGGTGGTGGAACAGCCTCAGTCAACTAAAGCTGTTCAGTACAAATGAGGGCCTGCGGGCCCTCAATACTTTTGCTACTCAAGCTGTTTTGGTGCTCCACCTGAACAACGCGAAACGGAAAGCGCTATCCGATGACGACGCCACCGCTGCTATTGAATATGGTCCGGGTATTGTGTTGTTTTACACTACTTTGGTCCCCTCTCCCGTTGGCCAGTAACAGACCCTGGGCCTGGACTATTCTTGAATTGCTGATTGCTGCTCTGTTCAGTTTGCATCTGCTGTCCATTTTTTCAGGGCGTATGCCATGGTTTATCGGGCTCTGGCAAAAAATAAGTCTGCTTCCATTTATCTGTGTATTGCTTGTCCTTGCTGCTCAGCTTTGGGCGCCTGTGTCATGGCTCAGCACTGTGGATCCGAATCAAACTGAAATCCTTTGGTTTAAAACCCTGTTTTATGGGTTATTCAGTTGGCTGATCACCAGCTATTTTCGTACCGACAAAGAATTAAAGCTGTTGTGTTATACAGTGATCGCCAGTGGTGTATTTCAAGCCACTTATGGCTCCATTCTAAATTTACAGGGAACAGAGTTTTCTCCCATTTTTGGCGTTGCCGAAGGTAACAGAGCCCGTGGCTCTTTTGTGTACCAAAATCATTTTGCTAACTATCTGGCTATGGCCCTGGCATTAGGTCTGGGAATCCTGATGGCTGAATTATCCAGCAGGGCTATGCAGTGGAACTGGCGCAGCATCAGCCGCACTTTACTGGAGTCCCTGCTCAGCACAAAAATTCTGCTGCGTCTTGCCTTAGTGATTATGGTGGTGGGCTTAGTGTTAAGCCGCTCCCGTATGGGTAACGCTGCTTTTTTTACGGCGCTTTTGGTTATCTCGTTGTATGCCATCTGGTTTTATAAAAATAAACCTGCACTACTCAAACCTTTGGTGATCAGTATTTTTGTCTTTGACATGATTGCGATAGGGTCGATTTTTGGTATTGAGAAACTGCAACAACGCTACCAGGACACTTCTTTTGCATCAGAAACCAGAGATGAAGTGGTTCAGGACAGCCTGCCGATACTGCAGGACGCCCCCTGGTTTGGCCATGGAGGCGGCAGTTTTTATACTGTATTTCCGGCCTACCAACCCGGCCATTATCATGGCTTTTATGATCATGCCCACAATGAATATCTGCAGTTTGCTATCGAGTTAGGTATCCCGGTCACCCTGATGTTGGGGGTGTGGTTGTTATGGCTTTTGTGGCTTAATCTTAAAACGATGAGATGCAAACAAAACAAACTCAGCCGGGGTATCGCCTTTGGCTGTTCTGTTGCCATAGTCCATATGTTGATCCACAACCTGGTCGATTTTAACTTGCAGGCGCCAGCCAACGCCTTATTGTTCATCACAGTGTTAGGTTTAAGTGGCATCGTATTTACACGTCAGGAAGTAAAAGTAACGGGTTCCGTACCAGTCTGAAGCCTCAGGAACAAGGGATGTCTGCTATTCGGCTGGATTTGATTTAGCAACCAATGAGTTGCAAGGATTGCAAGATACTATGGGGAACTCTCAGGGGTTGACACGCCGACAGTTTATACAGTTGTGCGTGGCAAGTCCTTTCATCATGACTGCGGCCTCCGCCTGCGGCAGGAAAAAAACCTTCAGTCTGGGTATTTATCAACACCCCGGCCATGAAGCCTTTTACATTAGCGAACACTTTGGCTTGTTGCCCTCTTATGTCACGCTGCGAAAAAGCCAGTCTTCGGATCTGGTGCTCAGCGCTATGCTGTCAGGGGAACTGGACGCTGCAACTCTGGCATTGGATGAAGTCTTAACTTGTCTGACAGCTGGTGTTCCTTTGCAGGTGATCCTGATTCTTTCTCAGTCCTGTGGTGCGAATGTGCTGCTGGCCCGTCCTGAACTCACTAGTACAACTGAACTGAAAGGTAAAATTATTGCGCTGGAATCCAGAGCTGCAACAGAGCTATTACTGGAACATTACCTCAACAACTCCGGACTGGGACGGCAAGACATAGAAGTAGCTTATCTGCCACAGTTGAAACAGCTGATGGCATGGGAGAATGGTCAAATAGATGCAGCTATTAATTCCCCTCCTGTTTCTCATTACATAGAACGTACCGGAGCTAAACGCTTGTTTGATTCGAGTAACTGCCCTGCTTTAATGTATCAGGTGCTGGCGGTGCGAAAAGACAGGACAGACTGGCTCAATGACATACCAGCGAGGCTGCTGAACAGTTATTATCTTGGTTTGCAGCAATTACGACTCTTTCAAGGAGACAGCGCCAGACGGATGGCCCAGTGGCGTCATCTGTCGTTAAGCGAAACACAACGTTACTTTGCCAGCGTAAAACAGCCAACACCTTTGGAGAATCTGCGTTTACTGTCTGAATCCCCCGAACTGCATCAGGTGATGCAGCAACTGATGCGTTTTATGCCAGAGAAAAAGATGCTATGGCCAGAGTCGCAACAGATATTTAATACGTCCGCACTGCGGCAACTGGTGTTGATCTGATGAAAGCTTTATTGCTAGTGCTGTTATGCTTGTACAGCAGTACCACTCAATGCGCTCAAAAGCTGGTCCGCTTTGGAATAGTGGCTCACCCTGATGATGTGCAGGCAAGGCAACTGTATGCGCCGCTGCATCAATATCTGGCATCCAGACTGGCGCCGGATCAGGTGCAACTGGTATGGATCCCTCCTGCTCAGTTGCTTTCACCATTGCAAGACCAAACCGATCTACTGCTGGCAGACCCATACCATTATCTGCAGATCCACAGCAAAAATGAGCTGATATCCCCTGTATTAAGTCTGATCACTTTGACAGAATCAGGACAATTTGAGTTCGCAGGCGGTGTGATCCTGTGTCTGGCTAGCAATCCACTGTGCGATCTGAGCCGCCTATCCGGTGCTCAAATTGCTGCCACAGGCCCCTACTCTTTGTTTGGTTATGCGGCTCAGCTCAAAGAATTGCAGCAGTTGAATATTCAACTATCCGCAGATGCAGTACAGCACCTGACCTCAGATCATGCCGTGATCATGGCACTAAAAAATCATGATGCAGATATAGGCTTTGTCCGGACTGGCGTGCTGGAAAACATGATTCAGCAAGGCCATATAGCGCCGGGTGACATGAAGATCCTGAACCATCAGGAGTTGGCAGAGTTGCCGGTACAAAGTTCAACCCGCCTTTATCCTGACTGGCCTGTACTGGTGATGCCCCAAGTCTCACCAGCTCTGCTTAACCGTATTATGGCCGTATTGCTGGAGTGGGAAAATCAGGCGCGTCGCTCTGGACTTCATTATGCCTTTGGTGCGGCCGTCAATTACCAGTCTGTAGAGCATACGCTGCAGACCCTGGCTTTACCGCCCTATCAGGATGCAGCATCAGATGATTTTATCCATAGCTGGACTGATCACCGGGGAACCTTGTTGTTTATCATCTGCTTAGTACTTCTGATTTTGGGGCTGTTTATTGGATTCAGAACAAAAATAGTCCGGCAACGGAATGCCAGCATCCAGTTGCAACACCAGAATCAAAAGCTGCAGCTGCAAAAAGCTCAGATGAGTACTGTACTGAATAATACGGTGCATCTGTTGCTTTTTGGTCTGGATGCACAAGGACGAATAGTACATTGCAACGACAATGCGCTCAAACTAATGCAGGCTACAGAACAGAACCTGCAAGGGCAGTTGCTGGCAGACTGGCTGTCTGATCCGGCGCAAAAATCGGCCTTAGAATCAGCTATGCAGCATCTGCAGCAAAATCCCGCAGCAGCCAAAGTACTGAGCCTGAAAATTCAGCTACACAGCGGTAAAGAACTTTATCTGGATTCTGATTTATTTCGTCTGCCAGGCGCCCCGGCCGATGGCTCTGAATTTATCTTACTTGGCACAGATGTGAGCCGGCGCTATTGGATAGAGCAACGCCTGCAAAAAAGTTTTAAACGGCTTGATCAACTGATTGAACGCAGTCCTTCTGTGATCTATGCCTTTGACCCTGTCACTATGCGTCTGAATTACATCAGTCCGAACTGCTTCACTATGTATTTGAAAAGCTCTATGGAGATCATGCGGATGGCCAATTGGTGGAACCTGTCCGTGCATCCGGATAACCAGCAGGTCATAGCGCAAAAATTTATCGAATGGGCAAACTCGGGGTATCCGGGTGTACTGAAATACAGCTGTACTTTGTTGCGCCACTCAGCCCATGCAAGTCTTTATGTGGAAGACCCCCAGCAAATGCATCACCAGATCTGCATTGAAAATCAGCTTTGTGCCCTGAGGGACGAACAAGGCAAAGTGACAGAGGTTATAGGCTCACAGCTGGATATTTCGGAGCGGCACCAGGCACAAATGAAACAAGAACTGGCTGCCAGTGTATTTGTACAAGCCCGTGAAGGTATTTTTATTACCGATGCCGATGGCACTATTCTGGACTTAAATCATTCCTTTTGTCGTATTACCGGCTATAGCGAACAAGAAGCTTTAGGTTGTCATCTGGCATTATTGGGTACCTCGCAAGCGGATAAACTGTATTTTGAGTCCTTATGGCAGGAGTTAATCCGGGCTGGTTATTGGGAGGGGGAACTACAAAGTAAACGTAAAAATGGTGAATCTATGGTGTTAGCCATGACCATTTCTGTAGTACAGGATGTTATGCATCATCCGCTGCACTATGTGGCCTTGTTTTCTGACATTACCATACAAAAAGCTCAGGAAGACAAATTACGTTTTATCGCACATTTTGATGCCTTAACCGGTCTGCCCAACCGTTTATTACTCAAAGATCGTATAGCGCAAAATATGGCTCTGGCGAAACGTAAAAAACAACTGATGGCCATTATTTTTATTGATATTGATGGTTTTAAGGCAGTGAACGACAGCCTTGGACATGAAGCCGGAGATTATTTACTGGTGGAGCTGGCAAACCGGATGCGCGCTGTGATGCGGGAAAACGATACACTCGCCAGACTGGGCGGCGATGAGTTTATCGCTTTATTAACCGATTTATCCAGCGAAACCGACTGCATTCCTTTAATTGAACGTTTGCTGCAAAGCGCCAGCAAGCCGGTTGATTTGCAGAAACAGCAAGCCAGAGTCAGTGCCAGTATTGGTATTACCTTTTATCCCCAGAAAAAACCTGTAGATGATGCCACTTTGCTCAGACAAGCAGACATGGCTATGTACCAGGCCAAACATTCAGGCAAAAACCAATATGCTATTTTTAGCAATACTGACAAAGAACTCGTCAGTTAAGCTGGGCCAGCTCAGATTGGTTACCACAACCACTGTGAGCTGACCTCATCTTTAGTTATTCGATCAGGATTGGGTATTTCAGGTAGTGCTGGTCGTAATAAGGCAGACGTTGATACAACCACTGTAATTTGGCTTGTGGATCGGCCGCCAGCTTTTTATCCTGCTTTATCGCTTCATCAAATTCAGCTTTGAGCTTTTTATCCTGCTTGAATGCAGTTTCAATCAAAGGCACTATAGCGTAAGTTTCATAGTACTCAACCCGTTCAAACATACCCAGCATATAACCCCAACTGAACAATGAATCCGGCGCCGTAGGCTCCAGCAAAGCCACAGCTAAAGCGCCTAAAGGTTGGTCTGTGCTGACCCGGATTGAACCTGCCGGCAAGCGGATCTTTTGCCAGTTGCGGCTAAATTCTGCTTTCACGGCAAAACGCCCTTCAAAAGGTTTTTTGGCAAACTCGTGTGAAGTGGCCGTTAATTGTTGTAGCTGAATAGTTTTGGGCGACTTTAAGCTGGTAAACTGCACGCCATGCAACGCCAGTTTCGCAATCACCTCTTGCTGCTCAGGTGGGATCCAGTAGGCTTTAGGCACGTCAATTTCTGCGGCAGGTTCTTTTTCCCAGTACACAGGCAACTGCTCATAATTTAGTGGCTTGCCTGTCCAGGTCTGATAAGTGACACCCGTGATTGCATCTTTTTTCTGTACGGCTTCCACGCCTTTAAAACTAATGTAATCCGGTGTTTCGCTGGCTTTCCAGGCTAAGACCTGACGCTCAGGCCGGGCATTTTCATCGGCTTTTTTGGCCAGTTTCAGCACAGCACCTTGTTGCTGAAGTAATTTCAAACTTTGCTCCAGCAGCACATAAGTCCCTAAAACCCGCTGTTTATAAGGCTTTAAACTATGGTTTTCTACCAGCACTGTCGGGATATGACGCACATCGCCGTAACCATTGGAAAAACGTGGTGAAGACGTAGAGCCCGCCAGCCCTTTACTGAAGTCTGAACTGTCATGCGCAAAGACCAAAGGACCAGGGATATGGCCTGCAGCTGTTAAGGCCTGATCAACTTCAGAGCGGAAACTACTGGCCAGCCAACTGGCGGCATTCGGGCTTAACGCCGCAAAAGGTTCATTAAAACCGTAAGTGATATCGTACTGGTAATCTTCACCATCTGTGACATGAATATCCAGGTACAGATCCGGCTGATAGCTGTTCAATACCTTTAACAGCGCCTGCATCTCAGGCGCTTCGGCTTTCATGTAATCCCGGTTTAAATTCAGGTTTTGCGCTGTAGCTCGCCAGCCCTGCACTTCCGGCCCCCGCTGATTCATGCGGTTGTATTTGCTGCTGCGCTCATGGCCATCCACCGAAAAGATGGGAATAAACAGCAAATTGACTTCTTTGAGTAAGTCGGCTTTGTCACCATGCACTATGTCACGCAATAACATTAAACCTGCATCTTTGCCATCAATTTCACCGCTGTGAATACCAGCCTGAGCCAGCAAAACGGGCTTATTATCCCGACCTATCATCTCAGGATCTGCACCAGCTTTAACCAGATAAATGGCACGACCCTGTGGGCTTTGACCTATCACCTCCAGCTTAATCAAAGGGGTACTGGCCGCCAGACGTTCCAGATACTTGATGGTGGTTTCATAATCAGGAGTTTCAGATAAATCAGACACTTCTGCCGGAGTAACCCAGGGATGCTGTGCAGGTTTAATCAAATTGAGGGTAGAACCTTGCCATTCAGGTAAAGGTGGTAAATGGTCAGCCGCAGTCACAGAAAAGACCAGGCTGTACGCCAGAGAAAGGGCGATTTTTTTCATTCTAAACAAATCCATTTTGGAGCTTTAAATCATATCGCCCCAGTTTTTACCACTAACAGCCCACACAAGCCAGAGCTATCAGCATATAAAGTTGAAAATGGGTGTCAGCTCACATTGTTAGCAGTTAACAATGTGAACTGACACCCATTTTATTTAGGTTTTTGAAGGGATCCGATAAATGGAGCAATACATCAAAGGTAAAAATAACAAAGTCAGTATGGTACCAAAACCTAAACCAAACATAATGACCACAGCCATACTGGCGAAGAAGTCATCTGTGACTAAAGGCAACATACCCAAAATAGTGGTAATAGCGCCCATAGAGACAGGACGAACCCGGCTGACTGCACTGTCGAATACCGCCCTGTAGGGTTCAAGGCCTTGACTCAGCTCCAGTTTAATCTGGTCCAGTAAAACGATACCGTTTTTCACCAGCATGCCGGATAAACTTAAAAAACCAAGCAAAGCTAAAAAGCCAAAGGGCACATTAACACTCAGCAATCCAAAGGTGACCCCAATCAAGGCCATAGGCACACAAGCCCAAATCACCAGCGCATCACGCATAGAGCTAAACAGCAACACAGTGATGACAAACATCACCAGATAGCCCATAGGCAAAGAGCTGAACAAAGCTTTTTGCGCTTTGGTCTGAGCTTCCAGTTCCCCACCCCAGCTCAGGCTATAACCTGTAGGCAGAGGTATAGCTTCGATTTGCGGCCGGACTCGTTTCAGCAAAGAGGCCGCTGTGTCATCACTTAAAATATTATGATCGGCCATCACAGTGACAGTGCGTTTACGATCCCGGCGCATAATTTGTGGATCTTCCCACTCCAAAGCAAAACTACTGACTACCTGACTGATCGGAATATAACGATTCAGTTTAGGGCTGTAGATTTGCAAATCCGACAGCGCATCGACACTTTGCCGCTCAGAATCCGGAGCCCGGGTGATGATCGGCAGCAAATGCGTGCCATCCCGGTAAATACCTACAGTGCGGCCATTAACATGAGTCAGCAGCACATCGTCGACATCCTGTTTGCTGATCCCCACTCTGCGCGCTAAAGCTTCATTAAACTGGGGCCGGATCACTTTGACCCTGTTACTCCAGTCATCGCGTAAATTCCGGGTGCCGGGATCCTGCGCCATAATGGCTTTGGCTTGTTCTGCCAGTTGTCGCAGAACATTAGGGTCTGCACCGCTAAAACGGGCTTCCAGTTTAGCTGCAGTCGAAGGTCCTACATCCAGTCGTTTTAATTTGTGTCGAAGCCCAGGGTGTTGTCCGTCAATGTAAGAGCTGACATCGGCCATACGTCCGGCCAACAGCGATTTATCTGCCACCCGCACCACCAGTTGGCTGTAAGCAGCATAAAAACGCTCCGGCTGATAGGTCAGCATAAAACGATCTGCACCACGGCCTGAGGTTAAAGTGACAGCCTCTACCCCGTCCAGAGATTTTAAGTACTGCACCACTTCCAGCGCTTCGGCATCGGATTGCCTTATATCAGTCCCGGCGGGTTGCCATAAGTCGACTAAAAAAATCGGCGTGTTGGAGGCAGGGAAAAATACCTGTTTCACCTTGGCAAACCCCATGACCGACAACACCAACAGCAGGATCATCAGCGCATAACTCAGCACTCTGTAGCGTAATACAGCAGTTAATGCGGCTCTGTAGCCTTCAAAAATAACACCACGGTAGAGTTCAGGTGCATCCTGTGTTGCTTCGCCACCGGCTTTAAGTTCTTCTTTAAAAAACAAACTGGCAAAAAACGGCGTCAGGGTAATAGCAGTCACCCAACTGAGCAGTAAACTGACCAATAACACCCAAAACAGACTACCGGCAAACTCCCCTGTTGCATCACTGGACAAACCTATAGGGGCAAAAGCAGTGATGGCAATAATGGTAGCGCCCAATAAAGGCCATTTGGTTTGTTTGACAATGGCAGAGGCCGACTCGCTGATACTCAGACGTCTTTGCATACCAATTAATATGCCTTCGGTAATGACAATGGCATTATCCACCAGCATACCCAAAGCTATAATCAGCGCGCCCAGTGATACCCGTTGCAGTTCAATCTGCATCTGCTGCATAAAAATAAAGGTGCCAAGTACAGTCAGCAGCAGGATCAGGCCAATTAAAAAGCCGCTGCGCAGCCCCATAAAGACCAGCAGCACCACAATAACAATCACCACAGATTCCAGCAGGTTCAGTACAAAACCACCCACCGAGGCTTCCACTTCGGCAGGCTGGTTGTAAATGGTATTGATCTCCATACCAACAGGACGGGCGTAGTCCAGCTCTTTCAGACGGGCTGTGACTAAAGCGCCCACATCCACAACGTTGACCCCCTGACTGAAAGACACGCCAAGCGTCAGGGTATTTTTGCCGTCAAATTTTAAAATCTGACTCGGTACTTCCTGCACGTCTTTATAAACTTTGGCCACATCGCCTAAATAAATCAGTTCTTTAGCCGCCGGATTGCTGATGATCAGTTGCTCCAGCTCCTGCACCGACTGAAACTCTCCGGTCGGGTGAATGCGGATCCTGTCCGGCCCAAAGCGCAAAGCACCGGCGTTGGACACTACGTTCTGAGTTTGCAGCAAGCTGGCAATTTGTGTCGGAGGAATACCTAAAGACGCCAGACGGGAACGGGATATTTCCACCACCACCTGTTCCTGCTGCCGGCCACTGACGGAGACTTTACCGACCCCATCCACCAGCACCAGCTCACGGCGTAAAAAGTCGACATAATCGCGAATTTCTTCGTCTGAATAGCCTTCGCCCGTGACGGCATACAACATGCCGTACACATCACCAAAGTCATCATTCACCACCGGGCTCTGCACACCTGGTGGTAACTGCGGTTTTAAATCGTTGACTTTACGGCGCAGCTCATCCCAAATTTGCTTCAGCTCTTTGGCGCGGTAAATACCTTTCATTTCCACCATAATTTGCGAGGTACCGCTGGTGGAAATGGAGGTCACATGGTCGACATAAGGCAGTTGCTGAATAGCATTTTCTATCGGATAACTGACTTCTTCCTCCACCTGCAAAGGTGAGGCTCCGGGGTAAGAAGTAATGATCAACGCCTGTTTCAGGGTAAACTGCGGGTCTTCCAGCCGCCCCAGCCCCAAATAGGCCATAGTGCCGCCTATCAACAGGATCAGAGTGACCAGCCAGGACGAGGTTTTATTTTTTATAAAATACTGAGCGACATCCATAGCTTACAGACCCCGCTCACGTTGCCATGGCCGTACTTGCTGATTTTCCGTTAATTGATTTACACCAGCAGTCACCACCTGATCACCGGCCGCTAAACCAGACAGCACTTCAATGCCCCCAGAAGTTAAACGGCCCACTGTGACAGCCCGTCTGTTGACCACACCTTCGCTGTAAACCCAGACAAAACGCTCTGTGGCATCCACAGGCTGGTCATTAGCGGCAAATACAGCGGTAGCAGGCACGACAACCACTGAAGCTTGTGCACGCATCAGTTGACTCATATCTGCCACTACATTGGCTGTCATGCCAGAGAGCACATTAAATTCTTCCGGTGCTGGCATACTAAAGACAACTTTAAAGCTGTTAGTCGCACTGTCGGCTCTGGTATCCCACTCTTTAATGCTGGCTTTGTAGCTCAGGCTTGGGTAGGAATCAAAAATCACGTCCGGCTGATAGCTGACGTCTTTTTTCACCAGAGCTATCACATCTTCAGGCACCTGGATCACCACGTCGACCATACCTTTGAGTTGCAGTTCCAGTATGGCTTGCTGAGCGGCGACGTTTTCGTGATTTTCCACTAAAGAACGCGACACTATGCCACTAAAAGGCGCCACCATATCAGTGTAAGAAAGATTGGTCTGGGCGGTTTTCAGATCAGCTTCTGCCACCTGCAACTGAGCTTTGGCTTCATCGTACATGGCCTGCGACACCAGTTTTTGCCCTATCAGGCTGGCAGCTCGGTCAAACTGCGCTTTGGATAACTGATAACGAGCCTCTGCCTGCTCCACTCTCAATTTAAAATCGGTCGGGTCTAAACGGGCTAACACATCACCTTTTTTCACTTCCTGACCGGGCCGGATAGAAAACTGAGTCAATTTGCCACTGACACGAAAAGTTAAACGGGCATTTTCAGTGGGTTCCACTATAGCTGGGAATTGGCGGATTAACTTTTGCTGGCCATCCTGCACCAGATGCAGTTTTACCGGTCTGCTTTGATTTTGTTCCGTATTCTCCACTGGCCTGGAACAGCCTGTAACCGACACTACACATAACAGCGCACCTATCATCATCTGTCTGGACATGTAAAACTTTCCCTTTTTTGCTCTGGCTGGACTGCTTTTTGTAGTTGCACTATACAAAAGCAAATTTGACATTAAAATTTATATTTATTTCAGTTCTATATAAGAATAATTGATGAACCTGACTCAGCTTTATATTCTCGATGCTGTTGCCAGCAGCGAAAGCCTGCTGCAAGCCGCAGTCAAACTGCATAAAACCCAACCTGCTTTGAGTATGGCGCTGAAAAAGCTGGAGCAGGAATGCGGTTTTACTATAGTGGATCGCAGTCAATATCGCCTGCAATTTACCGAGGCAGGACGACGTTTTTATCAACAAGCTCAACAACTTCTGCACCAAAGTGCTCAGTTAAAATCTCTGGCCCAGCATTTAAGCCGTGGTGCTGAAGCCAGTTTGCGACTGGCCTTTGATGAAGCTGTCGATTTGACTCCCTATATGAGCGCAATACGTCAGGCCCAGCAGCAATTTCCCCACACTGAGTTGTTATTGAGTTGTGATTACCGGCTGCAGGCGCTGGAAAAACTGAAAAATCAGCAGGCCGATTTAGCTATCAGTCCCTGGTATCCGGTGTTTATCAGTCTGGGTGATTTTGAAGCTGTGGCTATTGGCAGTTTTGATATTTTATGTGTCGCCAGTCCGGAGTTTTTAAAGCAACTGGGCGGCCCTTTAACTTATCAGGCTCAATTAGCTGAGTTACCGCAATTGGTGGCCAACTCGGAAGCATTGAATTTTGACAGTGGAAAATTACTGCCCTTGCAGTCGGCACGAAGGGTTAAAGTCAATAACAGTTTATGTATGAAACAGGCGCTGTTAGCCCATTTAGGCTGGGGTATGGTGGCGCGGCATCAGGTTACAAACGAACTGGCCAGTGGAGCTTTGGTGCAGTTAAAACCCCAGGAGTTTCCAAAATTTATTCAGGGTGATGTGGCATTGGTGCGACATAAAGATCAACAGCTGGGTCCTGTCGCAAAAACCATTTGGCAGCAATTGACTGAGGGTTAATAGCCTTAGAAAAACGGTAGGGCTGGGTTTATCCCAGCCC
>CAMLSF010000017.1 GCA_946482615.1 uncultured Chromatiaceae bacterium
TTCCTGTCGGCACTATGCTGGTGATTTTGCCACGCAGCAGATAAATATCACTGGGTGCACTTAGTTTCAGCGTGCTGCTGTCAAAAATACGGGCATTACGAACCACAGTTAATCCGTTGAGCTTTTTTGGCAATAACGCCAATTTTTCTAATAAGCGGGTTTCAGCTTGTTGCTGAATCGCCAACATGGCTTTGGCATTGTGTTGCCAGCCTTCTTCAATCAGACTGAGGTAACCTGGTATTAAATAAGCAAACAAGCGTGGATTTTCACCCTGGGTGGCCCAGACAAAGTTCGGTTCAAAACCTATACCTGTTTGCACTAACAGCTGCACCTGTTGTTTTTCGCCACCATTGTCGACGATCAGCTCACTGACAAGGTGCTGAGTTAAAGTGCCGCTTGGCAGCAGGGGTAAGGAGTTTTTACCGCTTTTGGCCAGAGCTGCTATCGCAATAGAGGACAGATAAGGTGAAGCATCCACCGGCAGGTACAAAGCGTTGTTCTTATAGTCCGCCTTTGTTTGTTCTTTGCCTGTGCTCCAGCTGGCTTTGTCGCCTTGCACAGTAAATCTTTCGTTAATCACAGAGCCAAAAGTAGTATTGCCTTTGGCCTGATAATCCTTAATAAAACCTTCTTTATTCAGGCTGATTTTTTCATCCAGTTCAGGTCCACGGCCATTGTCTTTAAAGATGTAGCGTACGCTGATTTCGCCGTCGTCATTGATTTTAACAATCTGTTCGCCGGCTTTGACACCGTTGTCGACCAGAATAGTGTAGGAATACTGTTCATCCGCCCAAACCGGGCCTGAGCAGGCTAATAAAGTCAGCAGGCTTAATGCGTTGATTTTCATATGAGTTCCATGTTTCTTGTTCTGACTATTACAGCTTAAAACAAATGAAGCTGGTAAGGCAGCATAAAAGTGTAAGCAGAAAAATAACCGGGATGCTGTTCTGACATGCTTGTCTAAAAAAGGAGGCTGAAGCCACAGCGTTTAGCCTGCTTATTTGTTTGTTTTCCGCTGTTTATCTTTGGTTTGCCAGCTATGCTAATAACCTGAAAGCAATATTCTGTGGAAGTGACTGACTATCTGTTTATACACTGTTGCTAATTTTTAGTTTTTATCGTATTTTTCATTTTTAACTGATGATTCATGATTAGGGTCAAAGTTGTAGTTAAAGTGCCGGTGTATAATCATCGGGCTTTGTCTAAAAATATTTAAGTAAATCTGATATTTAGTCGGTTAACTAAGCCAGAGATATGTTGGTGTGATAAAAATGCCTGTCCGGGCGACATAATTTAAGTGGAAGAGGTGTAAGTTATGACCAGTTTGATGAATTCAGTTGACCAGCGCACTAATATTGTTGGTCAGAACCGCCTCGAACTTTTAATGTTTCGTCTGCACGGACCTCAGCCTTATGGCATCAACGTGTTTAAAGTGCGGGAAGTGATACGTTGTCCTGAACTGAGCGAACTGCCCGGCGCTAATCCGAATGTGCGGGGTATAGCGCATTTACGCGGTGTGCCTGTGACTGTGATCGACTTAAGTCAGGCGACAGGGGGTAAACCTGTGGCCGATTTAGCCAATGCCTTTATTCTGGTCACTGAATACAACCGCAACACTCAGGGTTTTTTAGTCGGTGGTGTCGACCGTATTGTTAACGTCAACTGGGAACAAATTTTGCCACCTCCTCATGGCGCTGGTCGTTCGCATTATTTAACAGCTGTGACTGAAGTCGACAATAAACTGGTGCAGATCATCGATGTCGAAAAAGTATTTTCCGAAATTTCTCCTGTCGATGAAACTGTCAGTGAAGCTGTAAAAGAAAAAGCCAAAGACATAGATTTTAAACAATACACAGTGTTGGTGGCGGACGATTCTGCCGTAGCCCGTAATCAGGTAAAACGTGCTTTATCCAGCATAGGTATTCAGGTGGAAACAGTGAATGACGGCCGTCTGGCGCTCAACTGGCTGGAAGCCAAAGTGCAGGAACTGGGTGGGGACATCTCCGCCAAAGTGCCACTGATCATCTCTGATATTGAAATGCCGGAAATGGACGGCTACACCTTAACGGCCGAAGTGAAAGCCAATGACCATCTGCGTAATGTGCATATCATTTTGCATTCCTCTTTAAGTGGTGTTTTTAACGAAGCTATGGTGAAAAAAGTAGGGGCCGATCAGTTTATTGCCAAGTTTCACCCGGACGAGCTGGTATCTGCAGTGCAGAAATGGATGAACAGCTAAAGAGTTCAGCAGGACTTGTTGCAAAGGCCCGTCAGTGAGAAGTCACTGCGGGCCTTTGCTGTTTCAGGGCGTGATGACACAAGCCAGGGCCTGAGCCAGGGCTTCGGACAGAGGATCAAAGTGGCCGGTCTGGATCCCAATCACTTCGACATCAGCAGCAAAGTCTTCAATAAAGTTGGCTGGGGTTTGCAGATAAGCCTGCTCCAGTACACGCAAATTAGCCGTTATGGCGCGCTGTGAAGGGCGCTGCGCTTTGTAGAGCCTGACTTTAGTTTGTACTTTGGCCTGCGCCTGATGCCTGCTGTTGATCCCCTGTTCGTCTTCACTCAGCAATTGATCCAAAACCCCGGACAGTGCTCTGGCTTTGTTCAGATTGAAGTAGCTGTCTATCAGCTGCACAGTAGCAGCTTGTTGCTGCTGTTGTTCCAGTAAACGACAGACTTCCAGCGCCAGAACACCACCAAAACTCCAGCCAACAAAATGCCATGGCCCGGCAGGTTGCAAATGTTTGATCAAAGGCACCAGTTGCTGCGCCAGGGTGGTGAAACTGCACAGCTGCGCTTGCTCCGGCTGGTGCTGCTGTAAATAACGGTAGAAGTTATTCAGCAGCACCACCCGGCTGGCAGGCAGAAGTGCGAGCAGCGGCTGATACAGATCGGCACTTTCTGCTTCGCCTGACGGAAATACAAAAAGCCTGTGGTTCTGCTCAGGCTGATGCAACAGATAAGGGCTGAACTCCGGATACTCTGAAAACGACGGGCAAGCAGGGACCGCTTTCTGCTGACAGTGCCGGATCAGGTGCTGCAGAGCCTGTTCCATGTGTTGTGCCAGCCGATCGCTGAAGGCCTGACCAAAGACTGTGCTGCAGGACAAACTGAACTGGTGCTGCTGATACACAGCCAGAATACTGATGGGGTCAATGGCGGCCTGTTCAGCCGGATAGTTGGCACCACTGGATTCAGCCACTATCTGCCAGTCATCGGCCTGATCTGCGCCTGCATTCAGTTGCCCCAGATAGTTAAAACTGACCGGCAGCTGGCTGGGCTTCAGAGTCCGGTAACAGCCGGACGCAATATAACTTTGGCCGTAGCCTTGTGCATGGCGCAGGCTCGCTTTGTTGTACCGGATGCATTGGGCCAGATCAGCATCTGCAGATAACAGCACAGGGTAAAAACCGGTAAACCAGCCCAGAGTGCGGTTCAAATCCAGACTGTCATGCTGGTTTTGCCGGCCATGACTTTCCAGCATCACAGCCTGATTAGTACCACCCCAAAGATCCCGCAGCGCCAGCGCCAGAGCTGACAGTAAAATGTCATTCATTTCCGTCTGATAAAGCTTGTGGACTTCGGTCAGCAGCAGAGTGGACTGCTGCACTGATAACTGCAGTCTGGCGCTGCTGACAGGGCCGGCGGCCGGTAAATCCCGTTCCGGTAAAACGGAACCAAACTGCTGCCAGTAGTGCGGCGGATAAGGCTGAGGACCCTGCTGCTGAGCCTCCACCCATTGCCGGTAACTGCTGGTTTTGTCCGCCAGGTTTTGCTGTTGATACAAGGTTTTCAGATCCTCAGCCAGCAGGCGCCAGCTGACGGCATCGATCAGCAGATGATGACAGGCAAAGAAGATCCGTGCGCTGCCATCCGGGTAATTGTACAGATACGCCAGCTTAAACAGCGGGCCTTGCTCCAGGTTAAACTGGCTTTGCCACAGACTGAGTTGCTGCTCCAACTGCTGCTCTGACAGCAGGGAGCAGTCAAGCTGTTCCAGGGGAAGGCAAGGCAGCTCTGCCTGATACGCCTGCTGGTAGCCTTGTGTTGTGCGGACAAAGCGGGTTCTTAACATGTCGTGATGTTGCACCAGTTGCAGTACAGCCTTTTGCAATAGTCCGGGTTTCAGTGCCTGTACTTTGAGTAAAAAGGACTGATTCCAATACTGTGGATTGGCTATTACTCCGGATTGCACCAAATCAAAAAACCAGCTTTGTATGGGTAGCAGCTCAAACTGACCTGTCAGCAGGCCTTGTTCTGCACTGATGCTTTTCGGTTGCTGACTGTGCTGCAGTGCCTGCGCCATAGCTTTCAGACTGCGGTGCTGCATCAGGGTTTTCAGATGGATGTGCCAGCCGTGTTTTCTCAGTAAAGCACTCAGCTGCATGGCCAGAATGGAATCCCCGCCAGACTGGAAAAAGTCGTCATCACGGCCTGGTTGGACATCAGCCAATACCTGTTGCCACAGCGTCGCCAGTTGTTGTTCTGTGGCAGTGACAGGGGGCTGATAATGCTGCCGGAATTGGGGTAAAGGCAAGGCGGCTTCATCTAACTTGCCATTGCTGGTCAGTGGCAAGGCATCCAGACGCAGCCAGTGATCCGGCTGCATATAGTCGGCAAGGCCGGCTTTGAGCTCTGTCACTATCTGCTCAATGTTGTGCTCTGGCGTGACCAGATAAGCCACTAACTGGTCCCGGCCTTTGTGGTTATGGAGTTTCAGTGCAACCTGCTGCACAGCAGCATGACTCAGCAGATGCTGCTCTATGTCTGAGGCCTCTATCCTGTAGCCTCTGAGCTTAAACTGCTTGTCTTTGCGGCCCTGAAAAATCAGCTCATATTGTGGCTCGCCAGCCTGGTTTTTACGATGCCAGCGCACCAAATCGCCGGTTTTATACAGCCTGTCGCCGGCAATAAAGGGGCTTGGAATAAAACTGGTCCGGTTTAATTCGCTCTGATCCAGATAACCCCGGGCCACAGCCACACCCCCTATGTACAAGTCCGCTGTGACCTCAAAAGGCACGGGCTCAAGTTGTGTGTCCAGTACATAAAGACGCACATTGTCCAGCGGCAAACCTATGCTGGAAGGCTGCTTCAGATCCACCCGGGTCAGGCTTGAGGTCACGGCAGCTTCGGTGACGCCATATTCGGCATAGATCTCAACATGACGAAAAGCTGTTAAAGCGGCTGAACTGGCGGGGGCTCCACCATAAATCAGGTACTTCAGGGCTGGCAGCTGCTCTGCCTGCAGCAGATCCAGCACAGCCCCTGACAATATCAGATGACTGACCTGTTTCAGATGCGGGTGATGGAAGTCGATGTCTTTGCTCAGCACCAGTTTAGCGCCACTCAGCAGTGCATTCATGATCACAGCCACCGCAGCGTCAAAGGCGTAAGACAAGCCGAGATAGAGCACTGAATCTGCGCCTACCTGATACTGTCGCTGCTGGTTCAGCAGGGTATTGACCACAGACTGATGTTCAATCAATACCCCTTTGGGCAGCCCTGTAGTGCCTGAGGTGTAAATGACATAAGCTAAATCCCGCTCTGACAGCACAATGCCGGGAGGGGTTGGGGCGCTATGGCTCAGGTCCAGCTGGTCCAGATACAGAACCTGACACTGTGCAGGTAAATCTGCTGCAGGCGGGTATTCAGACAAGGCCAGTACCAGCTGAGAGTGGGTGTCCTGAAGTATATGCTGCAGCCGTGGTGACGGAGTGGACGGCTCAATGGGCACCCAGGCAGACCCCGTTTTTAAAACCGCCAGTATAGCCACAGGCATCCAGACGGAACGCGGTAACAACAGGGCTATCAGCTGTTGTTGTTCACCGCCCAGTTCCAGCAGCTGATGGGCCAGCTGGCTGGAGAAGCGGTCAAGCTCAGCGTAACTTAACTGTTCATCGCCCAGCTGCACGGCAATAGCCTCTGGTGTTTTGGCCACTTGTGCGGCAAACAGGGCATTGAGTGTGGTTTTATAGTTCAGGCCCTGCGAAGTGGGCCCTTGCCCCAGAGCCAGCATTGTGGCTTTTTGTTCGGTACTTAATAACGACAACTGGCTGATTGGGCGCTGAGGAGCTGCGACTACTTGCTGTAATAAATTTACAAAACCTTGTTGTATCAAAAGCATACGTTCTTTGCTGAACAATGAGCTGGCGTAATTCAGCACTGCACTGATCTGCTGCTCCCTCAGCTCCAGCGCGAACGAGAGGTCGTATTTGGCATGGCACTCAGAACAAGGCAAAGGGATAGGCGTTAACCAGTCCAGGCTGTGGGCTTGTTCGGCAAAAGTCTGCACCGAAAACATGATCTGAAACAGCGGGTGCCGGCTTGGATCTCGTTCCACAGACAAATGCTCCACTATCTGCTCAAAGGGCAGATGCTGATCACGCTGAGCTTTAGTGCTTTGGGCACAGACCTCAGACAGCAGGCTGAGAAAATCCGCATCCGGCTCCACCTTGTGGTGCAGCACTTGAGTGTTGACAAAAAAGCCAATCAATTCATCCGTCCCCTGCAGCTGACGATTGGCCATAGGAGTCCCCAGTATGATCTGCTGCTGATGGGTCAGCTTATGCAGAGTGACACACCAGACCGACAACAGCAGATGGTACAAAGACACAGCCTGTTGTTGGGCCAAAGCCTGCAACTGAGCCGATAAGTCCGGGCCCAGTTCAAAATGCAGCTCAGCGCCGCGGTAATCAAAAACTGCAGGTCTGGGGTAACAGCTGCGCAGATCCAGAGGTGGCACAACACTCAGCTCCTGCCAGACAGATTGTGGGATCTGTGCCTGCTGCTGTTGTTGCCAGCGGGCATAGTCGCGGTACTGATAAGGCAGTGCAGTTAAAGGTTTGTTCTGCCGGTACAGCTGGTCCAGCTGACTGAACAGCAGATCCATACTCCAGCCGTCAAAGGCAATATGGTGCACCAGTATCAACAACTGACAAAGGCCATCCTCAGTTTCAAAAACCATGGCCCGGACAGGCAACTCCTGTTGCAACACAAAAGGGCGCTGCAGTTGGGTCTGGATTTGTTCTGCCAGCTGGGCCTGACGCACTGTATGGTGTGTAAGCTCAAATTGATCGGCAGATCGCAGTTGTTGCCAGGCTATACCCTCCTGTTCTGCGATCACTGAACTAAGCACCTGCTGATGGCTGAGCAACTGGCGAAATGCCTGTTGCAACGCCTGATGATCATAGTGTTTTAGCTGCAGCAGCATAGGAATATGATAAGCCGTGCTGTCAGGCTCCAGGTTATACAGGAACCAGAGCCGGTTTTGGCTAAAAGACAAAGGCGCAGCTTGTTGTGTTGTGTCTGGCACAGGCAGAGTCTGCGGCCGGATATCCCCTTGCTTATGGGCAAACAAAGCGGCAATAGTGCGGTGCATAAATAAATCGGCGATGCCAACAGGCCAGTCCGCTTCTTTGGCCATACGATGACACAGCAGCAGGGCTTTGATTGAATTACCGCCAAGGCGGAAGAAATCATCGCTCAGACCTACCTGTTCAAGTCCAAGCACCTGTTGCCATAAGGCGGCGATCTGCTGCTCCTGCGCTGTACGCGGCGGCTGGTAGCTGGTGTTTGCGCTTGTCCTGTCGGGTTGGGGTAAGGCGGCTCTGTCGAGTTTGCCATTGGCGGTCAGGCTAAAGTGCTGCACCCGGATAAAAAGCTCTGGCCACATGTACTGTGGTAAAAAACCGGCCACAGTGTTTTTCAGCTCGTCCATGCTCAGTTCGCGCTCTGCACGGTAATAGGCCACCAGATAGCTGTCATGTGAAGGTCCGGCCCCTGGCACTGCAATCACCACCACCTGGAGGACGTGCGGATGTTGCAGCAGGCAGTGTTCAATTTCTGCCAGTTCAATACGATGACCACGGATCTTCACCTGAAAATCAATACGGCCCTGATATTCCAGAGAACCATCCAGAGTGCGTTTGACCAAATCCCCGGTTTTATAAAGCCGCAGCCCTGTTGGTGCATGCTCAATAAAACGTTCTGCGGTCAGTTCCGGCCTGTTTAAATACCCCCGGGCTAGACCTGCACCTGCGATATAAAGTTCACCTATCACACCTGAGGGCAACAACTGCAGTTCTGTGTCCAGCACATAAGTTTGCTCAAAAGGCAGGGCGCGGCCTATCCGCAGCGGGTTTGGCTGCTCAGACGCCGGACCATAAGGCTGACAGGTACTCCAGATCGTGGTTTCAGTAGGGCCATACACATTCACCACAGCAGCAAAACGCCGCTGCAGCTGCTGTAGCAGCTCCTGATCCAAAGCTTCACCACCGACCAGACAAGTGACGGCGCTGAAGTCTGTATTGTCCATGGCGAGCACTGTGCGCAGCACGGACGGGGTTTGCTGAATAAGGTTAATCTCCGGGTTTTGCCGCATATCTTCCGGCAGCTGCTGCAGATCAGATAAATACAAAGTGCCACCACGCAGCAGCGGCAGGCCGTATTCCAGACCAAAAATATCAAAAGTAACAGAGGTCAGAGACAAGAGCCGCACTGGCTCTGTATTGTTTTGCGCCAGCGGAAAGTTCAGCAAAAAGCCGGTAAAGCTGTGCTGTTCTATCATCACACCTTTGGGCTGGCCTGTAGTGCCAGAGGTATAAATCACATAGGCCAGATCAGAGCCTGTGGCATAGAGTGGCAAAGGGTCAACAGGCTGATGCCGGTAAAGCTCAGCTTTGGGGTTCAGCACCCGGATCGCCGCGGTCAGATCTTCTCTGTCGCTTAGCATCAGGCGACAGTCCGTGTCCTGCAGGATAAAAGCTATCCGCTCTGGCGGATAATCCGGACTTAAAGGCACATAAGCCGCTCCGGCTTTCAGAATGGCCAGCAAGGATAGAATAAGCCCTGGTCCTCTTGGCAATAACAGCGCAACTAAATCTCCGGTATCACAATACTGCCGCAGGCAATGCGCCAGTTGATTGGATTGCTGATCCAGTTGCTGATAAGTCCAGCTTTGCTGACGCCAGACCAGGGCTTCAGCAGTGGGGCTGGAAGCTGCCTGCTGATAAAACAAAGCCGCAAAAGCCGGGGACGCAAGGGCTGTCTTGTCTGGCAAAGATTCCGCCTGCTGCACAGCCTGATCCTCAGCACTGAACCAGCGCAGCTGAGCTATAACCAGCTCTGGTTGCTCTGCAATATGTTGCATCAGCGTCAGATAACGATCTGTCAGGCGCTGCATGGAACTTTTATCAAAAAGCGCTGTGGAAAAATTCAGTGCGCCCAATAAACCTGAGCCTTCGTCTTTGATATACAAAGACAAATCATATTTGGCCACCTGATAGTTTTCGCCCAGGTCCTCAGCCGTAAAATAGTCAGAGGCAGGTGCATCCACAAACTGGTCCATCGAAAACAGCAGCTGAAACAGCGGATGACGGGAGGGGTCCTGTGGCAATTTCAGCTGGTCAACCAAATGTTCAAAAGGCAGGTCCTGATGCCGCTGTGCTTCTGTGACTCTCTGGCTCACCTGCGCCAGCAGCTCCTGCCAGCTGTGCCCGCTTTGGACCTGCAGCCGTATCGGCAGGGTGTTGACAAAAAAACCTATCAGCTCTGCGGTCTGTGCATGATGTCTGTTGGCAAAAGGAGTGCCCAGTATGATGTCCTGCTGACCACTGTACTTATGCAGCAGCACGGCAAAACCTGTCAGCATCAGGTTATACAAGCTGCAGCCGGACAAAGAGGCCAGCTGTTTCAACCGGCCCGTTAACTCAGCCGGAAACTGAAACAGCAGGTTGTCTCCGGCATAACTTAACCGGGCAGGTCTTGGCTGATCCAAAGGCAGTTGCAGTGGGCTGGGGTGCGCTAACTGCTCTCGCCAATAGTCGAGTTGTGGTTCAAACAAGCCATTGGCAAAGGCCTGACGTTGCCAGTTGGCATAGTCCTGATAATTCAGCACCAGCTCCGGCAGTTGCAGCGTTTTGCCCTTGCCATAATGCAACAGAGCCTGGTGCAGTTCGGCCATAAAAATACCATGGCTCCAGCCATCAAAAGCGCTGTGATGAATGGTGATCAATAACTTTTGTTGGCCGGAGGGCAACTCGAAATACCAGGCTTTAAACGGAATTTCTTTTTCTAAATCAAAGCAATAATTGATGCAACGCTTAAAGTAGGGGCCATAGTCCTGTTCTGAGAGTTTAAGCCGTTCCAGCTGAAAAATGTCCGCCTTTTGCAGTTGCATAACCGCCTGTTGCTGGTGCTGCGTGATAGTGCAACGTAATACCTGATGGCGTTGCAGCAGCAAGATCAGACTTTGTTCAAGCTGATCTGCGGTGACTGAGGTGGAAGGTTTTAGTTGCAGCGCTATCGGAATGTTATAAGCCGTATTGCTGCGGTCATACTGATGTAAAAACCACAAGCGCTGCTGGGCAAAAGACAACACGGCTTCGGCCTTGTCAAAGCGCTGGATCTGCAGTGCTGGCTCAGTTTGGCTGGCAAGATAACGTAGCGCCTGAGCTATGGTTTTGTCGGCAAACAGCTGGGCCACAGAATAGGTTTTGTTGAAAAGTGATGCCATGGCATGGGACAAACTGATGGCCAGTATTGAATTGCCGCCGAGGCGGAAAAAGTCGTCTTCGGTGCCCACCTGTTCCAGCTGCAGTGTCTGTTGCCATAAAGCCGCCAACTGCTTTTCCTGCTCTGTCACAGGAGCTACATAGTCTGTCGGCTGAAATTCCGGCTCGGGCAGGGCCTTGCGGTCCAGTTTGCCATTGGCATTAACCGGAAAACGGGGTAAGGCAATAAAAAAAGCAGGCACCATATAGTCCGGCAGTTTTTGTGTTAACCGGGCACGCAGCTGCTCTGGTGGTGGCAAGCTGTCCGTTTGGCAGTAAGCCACCAGTTGGTCTTGTCCTGCCAGGGTTTTCAGCAGCACTAAGGCCTGACTGATGGCAGGCAATTCACAAAGGGCGGCTTCTATTTCGCCGGGTTCAATCCGGAATCCCCTCAGTTTCAGCTGAAAGTCATAGCGGCCCAGATATTCGATAGTGCCATCGCTGCGCATTCTGACTCTGTCGCCGGTTTTATACATCCTCTGGCCTGCCTGCGGATTGTGCAGTGCATGGTAAAAGGGGTTGGCGACAAAACGTTCTTCTGTCAGCTGTGGCAAATTCAGATAACCCCGGGCTACACCATGGCCTGCAATATACAGCTCGCCGGCCACGCCTTTTGGCACCAGCTGTTGCCGGCTGTCGAGAATATACAACTGAGTATTCTGAATAGGTTTGCCTATAGGCACAGTGCGCAGTTCGCCCTGACAGTGGAAAAAACTGGAGTCTATGGCGGTTTCGGTAGGGCCATATAAGTTATGCAACTGGGCGCTGCCATAGCGGTTTAACTGATGAAACTGCTGCACTGTCGCAGCGGACAATGCTTCGCCTGAACAAAAGATATACCTAAGGCCTGCAGGCACACAGCGGCCACGACTTTTTAAATCGTCCAGAAAAGCCTGAAACATAGTGGGCACAAAATGCAGCACTGTCACCTGTTGCTCCACAATCAGCCGGTACAGGTAATCCGGATCTTTGTGGCCTTCAGGTTCAGCCAGCAGAATTTGGGCGCCATAAGCGGTAGCCCA
The DNA here is from genome assembly GCA_946482615.1 of uncultured Chromatiaceae bacterium. Next base: position 11,576 of record CAMLSF010000017.1, read on the forward strand.
GACCAGCTCCCAGACGGACACGTCAAAAATATAAGGGGTTTTTTGCAGTACTTTATCTTTGGCATCAAGCGGATAAGTGCGCTGCATCCAGTCGATCCGGTTCAGCAGATGGCCGTGCTCCAGCATCACACCTTTTGGATTGCCTGTGGTGCCTGAGGTGTAAATAATGTACGCCAGCTGACTGGCTTGAATGCTGTCTGGCAAGGCCAGCTCAGTCTGTTGTGTTGCAATCTGCTGTGCAGTCTGGTGTTGCCAGCTCAGGCTGTCTGCCAGCAGTACAGGAGGCGGATTATCTAAAGCGGCCAGCTGAAGTTGTAGCTGCTGATGGCTGATCAAAGCCGCCGCCGCAGTGTCCTGTAAGATAAAGTTCTGCCGGGCCGGCGGGAAGTCGGCGGAGATAGGCACATAAGCGGCTCCGGCTTTATGAATAGCCAGAATAGCCACTATCAGCTCCAGCGAACGTAACATCAATAAAGCCACCAGATCAGAGGATGAAGCCTGTAAAGCAGGCAACAGCATCTGCGCCAGTTCAGTGCTGCGCTGGTCCAGTTGTTGATAACTCAGGTGTTGGCCGTTAAAAACTAAAGCGGTTTGATCCGGTCTGGCCTTTACCTGCTGCCGGAATAAGTCCACCAGGCTGGCACAATCCGGCAATGCTGTGGCTGTGTCATTTAATTCCAGCACCAGATGTTGTTGTTGTGCTTCGCTCAGCAGTTGCACCTGCTGCAACTGCAGTTGTAGCTCTGACAGGAAAATCTGCAGGACGCTATGGTAATGCGCCAGCATTTGCGCTGCTGTGCTCTGTTCAAACAAAGCCGCAGCGTAGTTGAGCTCCAGACTGAGGCCGTCTTTCCCTTCAGTGATAAAAAGGGACAAATCATATTTAGCCACCAGATAGAGATCATCAGGGGTTTGCAGGCTGAACAGCGGCTGGTCTGCACCGTCTTCCGGTTTGGCGTCGGCCTGTTGTACGGCGAAAAACACCTGAAACAACGGATGACAACTGGGATCCCGTGGCAGTTGCAGTTTTTCTACCAGTAGATCAAATGGCAGGTCCTGATGCTGTTGCGCCTCAAGCAGACGCTGCTGCACCTGTTGGATCAGCTCCCTGATCCTCAGTCCGGGCCCGGTCTGGCACCGGATCGCCAGACTGTTGACAAAAAAACCTATGATGCCGCTGGTGCCAGGGTAATGCCGGTTGGCTGCCGCTGTGCCAATCAGCAGATCATCCTGCTGGCAGTAGGTGCGAAGCAAAACGAAATACGCGCTTAATGTCAGCACATATAAACTGCAGCCACAACTGCGGGCCAGCTGATACAAAGCCTGGGATTTCTCCTGATCCAGTTGCAGTTTTACTGTGGCGCCGGTCGGGTCAAAGCGGCCTGGTCTTGGCTTGTCCAGCGGCAATTCCAGTGGCTGTGCATCACAAAGTTGTTGTTGCCAGTACAACCATTGCTGCTGTTGCAGCTCAGTCTGCAGTAAACGCTGCTGATACCAGGCAAAATCCTGATACTGCAGGGGCAGCGGGGCCAATTGCACAACCTGGCCCTGATGAAAATGCAGATAAAACTGCTGAAACTCCTGCAGTAAAATCGGCAGACTCCAGCCGTCTATCGCTACATGGTGCAGGCTGATCAGCAGCCGGGCTTTATGACCAGGGCAGTGAAAATAACAGGCCCGGACCGGCAATTGCTGGTCCAGCACAAAAGGTCTGGACAGCTCCCGTTGTAGCTCAGTGTGCAGCTGTGCCTCGTTTTTGATCTGAAGCCTGTTAAACTCCAACTGACTGGCTGGTGCTAACTGGCCCACCGGCTCAGCGCCCTGACGGATCAACAGAGTGCGCAGCACCTGATGCCGTTCCAGCACAGCCAATAAAGCCTGCTGCGCTGCCTCCGGAGCATCCTGCTCCATCTGCAAAATTAACGGCACATTGTAAGAGGCGCTTTGAGGGTCAAACTGCTGTAAAAACCATAATCTTTTTTGGCCATAAGACAATACAAAAGGTTGTGCTTCCACCGGATAAATCACGGGTAACTGCACTTTGTCTGAGGTGACACCTGAAGCTTTGAGCAGAGGGATCAGCTGGTTTTTTTGCTGTTTTATCTGCTCAAACCACAGATCTTTGTCGGCTAAAGGCTGGCGCAGCACAAATTTCAGTTTGTCGTCCTGACCTTGTTGTGACTCGACCCACAGCAACACACCACGTTCATTGACCTGATATAAAAGCTCCGTTGCCTTCATGCTAAATCTCTCCGCTGTCGAACACAGACTGCTGCTGTTGTTGCTCTATGATCTGCGCCAGTGCTCTGATAGTCCGGGCTCTGATAAAGTCGCTGACAGTTAAAGTGCAGGCAAATGCCTCTGCGATCTGCTGACTCAAACGAATAGCCAGAATAGAGTCGCCGCCGAGCTGATAAAAATCATCTTCGACACCAGGCTCAGCCAGACCCAGACTCTGTTGCCACAACTGACATAACCTGAGTTCAGTTGCGGTACCGGCCTGAACCCGGCCTTTGACAACGGCAGGGGCAGGCAGGGCCTGATGATCCACTTTGCCGCTTCTGGTCAAAGGCATCTTGTCGAGCTTCACCCAGGCATGAGGCAGCATATAGTCAGGTAAAGAGGCGGACAGCTGAGTTTTCAGAACTTCAGGATCCAGCTGTTGTGCCGACAGGTAATAGGCCACCAGCAACTGCTGTTGCTCCAGTTGCAGCACGACCACCAGCGCCTGCTCTATCGCCGGGTGTTGTAACAGCTGCTGTTCTATTTCCGCCAGCTCAATCCGATAACCACGGATTTTGATTTGTTTGTCCCGCCGGCTCAGATACAACAACTGACCATCAGCAGCCAGACGCACCAGATCGCCTGTAGGGTAAAGCCGTTCAAAACCGGGTTCATTGCTAAAGGGGTTAGGCCGGAATTTCTGCTGGTTAAGCTCTGGCAAGCCCAGATAACCGCGCGCCAGGCCAACACCACTTAAATACAACTCGGCTATGGCTCCAGGTATGGCGGCTTTGCCCCAGCGGTCAAGCAAATAAGCCCGCATATTCTGGATAGGGCGGCCTATGCAGATCAGGTCAAGCTGCTGCACCTGACTTTGCAGCGCACAGACACTGGCCTCTGTTGGTCCGTAGTGATTCCACAAGCTGCAGCCGGGTAATTGCTGCAGGCCAGCCAGAGATTCGCCTCCTGTGTACAGATTTTGCAGTGACGTCTGTTGCAATCCGTGCAGATGCTTCAGCACTGCGGTGCTGATAAAAGCACTGCTGATCTGATGGCGGTGCAGATAATCCAGCAGAGCATCCACATCGTTTTGCATCTGCACTGGCAACAGGTACAGGCAAGCGCCGGACAATAAGGTTGGAAAAATCTCAAACACTGAGGCGTCAAAGACATAGTTGGAGAACTGCAACACTCTGGACTCAGGGCCATGGGCCAGTGTCTGTTGTTGCGACTGACTGATATTGACCAGCCCTGCATGTTCGGTCATCACCCCTTTGGGCTGACCTGTAGTGCCTGAGGTATAGATCAGATAAGCCAGTTGTGCGGGGGACAGAGGCAAAGCCAAATTCTGCTCACTTTGTGGTTGCGGCTCAACATTATCCGGGTCCAGCACAGGGCAAAGTGGTGCAGCTATGGACTCTGCTATCGACTTTATCTGGGGCTGCTGGCTTAACAACAGCACAGCCTGACTGTCTTTGAGCATAAAACAGAGACGTTCAACCGGGGCGTCCGGCGCTATCGGCAGATAAGCTGCCCCAGCTTTTAACACCGCCAGCATAGCCACTATCATACTGGCGGATTTGTTCAGGCACAGTGCCACCACCACATCAGCAGCATTGGGCTGGGCTTCTACATAAGGACGGATCTGATGGGCCAGCTGATTGCTGCGCTCATTCAGTTGCCGGTAGCTCAGGACCTGACCTTCATCATACAAGGCGTTGTGATCCGGATAAGTGCGCACCACCTGCTCAAACCAACTGACTATATCAGGTGCAGCTAAGGGCTGAACCGGGCCCTGCAGGCAGAAATGACTGCTGTGTTGCCGGACGCAGAGCTCCGTATGGGGCTGATGCAATACGAGCGGAACCCGGGTGATTAATTGCTGCAGCTCAGACAATAGCTGCCGGGCTTTGTGTTCACTCAGCAGGCTGGTGTCGTATTTCAGGCCCAGCGCTAAAGTGCTCTCCTGCTGATAGGCTACCAATACCAGCGGGTAATTCACTTTTTCAAAAGCCTCGCGGTACTGATAGCGGACTGCAGACTGCTCATCGGCGGAGGGGTAGTTTTCAAACACCAGAATAGACTGGAATAAAGCACCACGACCACGTTGCAGGCTGGCCAGATCGGCAAAGGACCAGTGGTTCATTGCGGTGACTTTGTGGCTTATCTGCTGCAATTGGTCCAGCACTGTGATCTCTGTGTTCCAGTCGAGGATCAGCGGCAGCGTATTGATAAAAAGCCCGACACTGTCTTCAATGCCTTCTATCGGCAAAGCCCGGCCAGACACTGTGGTGCCTGCTATGGTTTGTTCAGCAAAAGTGTAACTGGCAATCAGCTTATGCCAGACCAGCTGCACCACAGAGCTTAAAGTAATGCCTTGTTGGGTTACCTGCTGCAATGTATCCAGTGGCAGCTCAACAAAAATCTGCCCTGCATGCTGCACCAGCTGCTGGCTGTTGTCCTTATGGCTTTGCACCTGATCGTACAAGGCCGACAAGTCATTAATTTCTTCAATCCGGCTCAGTTCATCCTGCCAATACCGCTGACAGGCAGAGTGCTGGTGCTGGTAATAAGCCAAAGACTGCAGATAACTGTGCTGGACCTGTACCTGAGGTTCTTGCCCCTGCAACAGCATCTGATAATAACTATGCAGGGTTTTCATCAGTTGCGGACCACTCCAGCCATCGGAAATGGAGTGATGTTCACTGCGCAGCAAACAATAATGCGCCTCGCCAAGTTTCACCAGATACAAGCGCAGCAGGCAGGGCTGTTGCAGGTCAAAAGCAAGCAGGCGGTCCTGTTGCTGTAGCTGCTGCAGTTGCTGCTCTGCATGGGCAGACTGACTGAAATCCAGTTCTGTAAACTCTGCAGAAGCTGTTGTATGGATCAGTTGTACTGGTTGTTGTTGCCAGTCAAAACTGCAACGCAGCACAGGGAAACGCTGGATCACTGACTGCCACGCCTTCCGGTACAAGGTGGTGTCCAGAGTCTGGTGGTAATCAATCAAAAACTGCACCCTGTAGGCATCATCCTCCGGATGCAATAAGGCGTGGGACAAAAAGCCTTTTTGCAGCGAGGTGGCAGGATAGAGTGCGTCCAGCTGATACTGTTGCAGCAGTTGATCGTAATACTCCAGTGTCAGCTCCACACCATAATCAGCCGGGGTTTGTTGCAGTACACCAGCTTCGGGTTGCCCAACACAATGCTCAATCAGTGCTGTCAGTTCCTGCCGGAACAGGCCGGCGAAGTGCTGGCTTTGGGCTGCATTTAATCTGCTGCTGATTTCAAAAAACAACTGGCCTTGCTGTACTGCACCATTGATATCCAATAGCCAGGATGTGGTGTTGCTCGGCGCTATACCAGTTGAGATCTCATCCAGCTGCAGTCGCCAGCTGTCCTGATCCTGGTCCTGGCTGTGCTCTGGCGCTGAGCTTATCACCCCAAGGTAATTAAACTGCACTGCGGGCAATCTTAATTGCAGTGACCGCTCAAAAGCGCCAAAACCTAAACCTTTATTCGGCACCTGCCGCAATTGTTGTTTCACCTGACGGATGGACTGGCCAAGTGGGGTGCTTAACTGCAGATGGACAGGATGCAAGCTGGTAAACCAGCCCAGACTATGGCTTAAGTCCAGTTGTTCCGTCACCGGCTGCCGGCCATGACCTTCAATAGTGACAGACACAGTGCTCAGGCCTGACCATTGTTGCAGGGCTCTGGCTAAAGCGGTCAGCAACAGGTCGTTGATTTCGGTCTGATAGGCTTTGTTGGCCTGCTGCAGCAGGCTCTGAGTCAAAGCTTTGGAAAAATCCAGCCTGAGCAGGTGGACGTCCGTCTGAGCCTGGATGCCGGGCAGCTGGTCATAACAGACCATACGCTCTGCACTGTGCTGCCAATAAGCGGCTTCTTCCGCAAAGTTGTCCGGGTAGTTTGCAACAAATTCAGTCCATTGCTGATAACTGCTGGTGACTGGGGTCAAAGCTGTGCCATGGTATAAGGCCGATAAATCATCCAGCACAATACGCCAGGACACCGCATCGATCAGCAAATGATGGCAGCAGAAAAATAACTGTGTTTGCTCAGCGGACGCCAGATAAGCCAAACGGAACAGCGGGCCTTTTTCCAGATGCAGACTTTGGTGCAGCCTGTTGAGTTGCTGCTGTAAAGCCGCCGGGTCCTGTTCATGGATCAATAATACTGTGCAGTCTGTGCTGTCCTGATAACAATGCTGCCATTGCCCCTGCTGATGCACAAAGCGGGTGCGAAGTATGGCGTGGCGCTGCACCAGTTTAGTCACAGCCTGCTGCAGACGCTGCAGATCCAACTCTGGCACCCGGATAAAAAAGCTCTGGTTCCAGTGATGGGGCTGCTGGATCAAACCTGTGCTGACCTGGTCAAAAAATCTTTGCTGAATAGGCAATAATCCAAACAGACCTTCAGCAGGCTGTTGCTGTGATTCGGTTGTATTATGTTTTGCCTGTTGCAGGTAGCGGGCTAAACTGCGCACAGTACGGTATTCAAACAGCTCTTTGACCGACAGATGCAGGCCTGCTTTACGTAAACGGGACACCAGTTGAATAGATAAAATCGAGTCGCCGCCGCTACGGAAAAAGTCATCTTCCACCCCAAGTTGCTCCTGCTGCAGTACAGGCTGCCAAATGGCCAGCAGTTGATGCTCGAGCGGATTTTCTGCCGGACTGAAGGCCTGGCTTCTGATGTCTGGAGCAGGCAGGAGTTTTTCATCCAGTTTGCCATGTGCCGTTAAAGGCAAAGCGCTCAGCCACTGGTAATAACCGGGCTGCATATAGTCGGGTAACAGCGCTGCGACAGTATCGCGTAACTTTTGTTCATCCAGTTGCTCCGCTGCCACATACCAGGCGACCAGCGCTTGTTGTGTGCCAAGCTGCCGCAGCAGGACCACAGCCTGCTGCACTTGTGGCACTGTTCTTAGCGCAGCTTCAACTTCAGCGGTTTCAATGCGGTAACCACGTAATTTCACCTGATGGTCATTACGCGACAAATACTCCAGTTCGCCGCTGCTGAGCCAGCGCACCAGATCTCCTGTGCGGTACAAGCGCTGAAATGCGGCGTCCTGACTAAAAGGGTTGGCGATAAAACGTTCGGCATTCAGTTCAGGCCTGTTCAGATACCCCAAAGCCACACCTAAGCCAGCGATATAAAGTTCGCCCCAGACGCCAACAGGGACAGGCTGCTGGCTGCTATCGAGCACATAAAGCCGGTAATTCGGATAAGCCCGGCCTATACCCTGATCAATGGCCACATTGGCCAGACTAGCACCCACTGTGGTTTCGGTGGGGCCGTATTCATCCAGCAGCAGGTCGCAATGCTGCAGCAACAGCTGTTTTTGCTCTGGTTTGAGTTTTTCCCCTCCGAGCATCAGAGTGCGGATATAAAGTTTGGCATCATCCAGCACCAACTGCTCGGCCAGACTGGGGACCAGTTTGGCAAAAGTCACCTGCTGAGTCCGCAGATGCTGACGATAGGCCTCCATCTCCAGCATGCTGCCGGAGTAAATGGCGATACGACAGCCCAGCATCAGCGGAGCCAGCATGGTGGTGACACTTAAATCAAAAGCAATGCTGGAGGAAAAATCCACCACATCAGAGCGGGTTAAACTCTGATGCGCCCCATGGCTGATGTAATTGAGCACAGACTGATGCGAAATCATCACGCCTTTGGGCTGACCTGTGGTGCCTGAGGTGTAGAGAATATAAGCCCTGTCTGTGGGAGCGATCTGCACTGCCGGAGCCTGATCGCTGTAGGACGACAGCACCAGCTGATTCAGGTTCAGCTCTGGTTGTTCACAGTCCAGCAGCTGATTGAACGGATCGACGGTCAGCAGCAAATCGGCCTGACTGTCCCTGAGCATAAATTCCAGCCGGGCCTTGGGCTGATTGCTGTCCAGTGGCAGATAAGCTGCCCCCAGTTTGATACTGGCGATAAGAGCGATAAAAAACTCAACAGAGCGGTTCATCAACAGGGCTATCACAGGAGTTACAGACAATGCGCCTTGCGCCAGAATAGCCTGCGCCAGCTGATTGGCAGCAGTATCCAGTTGCTGGTAACTCAGGCTGTGGTCCTGATCGGACAGCGCAGTATGCTGCGGGTGCTGCGCCACTGAATAGTGCCAGAACTCTGCTAAGTTACTGAACTTTAAAGGCAGCACAGGCTGGTTCTGCTGCTCTGCCAACCAATGCTGCTGTGACGGAGTCAGGCTGTCAAACTCCGCCAGGCAGAGATCCGGCGTCCGGCAGAGCTGCAACAGAATATGCTGGTACGAATCGGCCAGCTGCGCGATAAAGTCTGCACTAAACAGAGAGCTGGCGTAGTTCAGTTCCAGCGACAACTGCTGGTGCTGCTCTGTGATAAAACAGGTTAAGTCATGTTTGGCCACAGGGTAGAACTGATGCACCTGCTGCAGACCAGACCAGTCGCTTGGCACCTGACCAAAACCCTGTACAGAAAACATCACCTGAAACACAGGGTGACGGCTGCTGTCCCTGTCAACCTGCAGAGCGTCCACTATCAATTCAAAAGGCACGTCCTGATGGCCCTGATCCGACACCAATTGCTGATGCACCTGTTTGGCAAAAGCACTGAATGGCTGAGCAGGGGCTAAGCGACAACGCACAGGTAACGCATTGACAAAAAAGCCAATCAGCGCCTCAGTGCCCTGATAATGCCTGTTGGCCACAGGGCAGCCGATCACTATGTCCTGCTGGCCACTGTATTTGGATAACAACAGATGAAATGCCGCCAGCATTAAACTGTTGAGGCTGATCTGCTGTTGCCTGGCTAGTTTTCTGAGCCGGTCTGACAAGGCCGGATCCAGAGCGGCAATCAAAGTATCCCCTTTGTAATCAAAAGCTTTAGGTCTGGCTTTGCTGGTCGGAAGTTGCAGGGGTTCAAAGCCCTGCAGCTGAGTCAGCCAGTAATCCAGCTGACGTTTCAGTTCATCCTGAGCTAAAAACTGCCGTTGCCAGTTCGCAAAGTCACTGTACTGTATCGCTAATTCCGGCAGTTGCAGGCTCTGGCCCAGCACCAGATGTTGGTAGTAGCAGTTGAGCTCATTTTGCAGCAGATCGACACTCCAGCCATCAAAGGCGATATGGTGCACCAGCAACAACAGCAGTTGTTGCTGCTCAGTGCGGATAAGATGAGCCCGAATGGGCAATTCCTGATGTAAGGCAAAAGGAGTCAGTATCTTTTGCTTTAAGGTCTGATGGAGCTCTGCTTCTGTGCAACAGTCTGAGCTGTACTGCAAGGCTTCGGCATCGAGCAGAAGCAGTTCTGTCTGGTCGTCCTGCTGTTGATAGACAGAACGCAGGATCTGGTGACGGTTGAGGACGCCGGTTAAGGCTGGTTTTAACCAGTCTGTGTCTGTAAGCTCCAGCTTCAGCAGCAGCGGAATAGTGTAAGCACTGCTGCCTTGTTCGTACTGCTCCAGAAACCAGAGCCGGTTTTGGGCATAAGACAAGGTTTTATTACCAGAGACTGCAGGCTGGATCTGTACGGCCTCTTTACCCAGCCCGTGTTCTGTCAGTTTGGCTATGGTTTTGTGCCTGAACACAGTGGCCACGCTGATGTCACGTTGCAGCACTTTAGAGATGCGGTGCGTCAGCGAGATCGCCAGAATGGAGTTGCCACCCAGCTGGAAAAAGTCATCCTGCACACCAACACGGCTCAGGCCCAGAATGTCCTGCCAAATCTGACACAAAGCCTGTTCCAGCTCAGTCTGTGGTGCAACATAACCCTGAGTCTGCTGTAAAGGTTCTGGCAGGGCTTTTCTGTCTAATTTGCCGTTTGGCGTTAACGGCATGGCCTCCAGCTGGATCAGCATATTCGGCAGCATAAAGGCGGGTAAACGTTGTTCCAGATAAGCACGCAGCTGCGCAGTGTTTTGTGGCATAAAAGGTTCACGCACCGCGTAGTGCAAGGGTCTGGTTTTATGCTCTGTCAGATCTGAGCTGTAAAGCTGCGCCTGTTCGCGACTGAACACCAGGGTGACAAGTGCCGGGTTATCCGGTTCCAGGCTGGCTTTAAACTGATAACCATAACCAGCAGCCAGCTCGCTTAACTGTTGGTAGTCCATAAGCTCTGCAGCGGCTGACTGAGCAGGCAGATTATGCAACTCGAGATAACTGCGATACAACCTGGTGTTGGGGTAATGCCGGATCACAAAAGTGCCGGACTGCTGCCGGAGCAGTTGGGCTAAGTCCAAAGCGTCCGGGCTGTAAAAGGCCTCGGCAGCTGCAGACCCAACTGCAGTTTGTGGTGTCAGTGTCACATCATAACGGTAGTTATGCATTTCACTGCTGTGACGGCCGGCTTTGATTTGCAGATCCACAGCCAGTTGCGGATAAGCTTTGGCAAAACTCAGGAAAAAGTCCGGATAAATCAGCAGTTCCTTGTCCTGCAGTCTGGCTTGCTGAGCCGCTGCATACAAGGCAGAAAAAGCAGCATCCGGCTGCTGGAACTTCTGGATGTCATAATGCAACAGGTCCAGTAAACGGGCATCCCGCACATCGCCGATAAAAAGCGGACCCTGACCATTTAACAACGTCATTGCCTGGCGCAGTACATCCAGCAGATAATCGCAGGAAGGGAAGTATTGGGTCACCGAATTGATAATGATCAGATCAGGCTGATAGCCCAGAGCGCTGATCTTTTGCAACACTGAAGCGGCATCACAGACTACAAACTGAGCCTTGTGTTCCATCTGCAGTACCGCAGCGCCGTGACGCAGCTTGTCGATGGCGTAGCCGGAAAAATCTGTGGCCACATAACTGTCGCAATGGCTAAGCAAAGGATAAAACAATAAACCTGCGCCACTGCCTATTTCCAGAATACGGCGGCCTTTGAGCTGCACAATACGTTCAACCGTCTTGTCACGCCATTCCTGCATGCTTTCAAGGTCGATCGCTTTGCCATCAAAAGAGCTGTTCCAGCCGTCAAAGTCGGCCTGATTAAACTCAGCCGCTGATTTTTTGCTGTATTCGGCATCGTAAATTTTGTTCCAGTCGGCGACCAGAGCCGAGCCTGCAGTCTGATCGGCAGCTCTGGCAGTAAAATAAGCGGCTATGTATTTTTGACCATCCCGCTCGCGGATCACAGCCGCGCTTTGGTGTACTGTCGGATACTCAGCCAGCACAGCTTCAATCTCAGACAACTCCACTCTGTTGCCACGGATTTTCACCTGATGATCGACCCGGCCCAGATAATCCAGACTGCCGTCCAATAAGCGGCGCACTCTGTCGCCGGTGCGGTACAACCGTTGTTCGGCCGGACTTGTTGCATAGGGATTGGCGATAAATTTTTGTGCTGTCAGCTCGCTCCTGCGCAGATAACCTGCAGCCACACCAGCACCAGAGACAAAAAGTTCACCCGGCACACCGCAGGGCACTGGCTGGAGTTGCGCATCCAGCACATAACATTTCAGATTCGGCAGGGGCCTTCCTATGGTCGTGGCCAAATCACCGGGTTGGTAATAGTGCAGCGTGCTGCAGACTGTGGTTTCAGTTGGGCCATAGGCATTGATCAACACCAGGTTCTGACTCCAGCGCTGCATCACGGCCAGGGGAGTAGCTTCGCCTGCGACAATCAGCAGACGTAAATCGGGCAGGGCCTGATGTTCCAGCACATTCAAAAGAGCAGGTGGCAGGGTGGCCACACTAACCCGGCGCTGTTCCAGTAAATTCAGCAAAGCCCCAACATTGTCCTTACAGGAGGTGGGGCAAATCACCAAAGTGGCGCCTTGCAGCAAAGTGGCAAAAATCTCCCAGCTGGCCGCATCAAAACTAAAAGAGGCAAACTGCAGTACCTTGTCGTCCTGACTCAGTTGCAATAACTCGTGCTGAGCCGACACCAGATTAACCAGACCATGCTGGTTAATCATCACCCCTTTGGGTTTACCCGTAGTGCCTGAGGTATAAATCAGATTGACCAGTCGTTTCGGATCCGCTGGCAAGGGCAAAGCTTGTGCAGGGAAGGACTGATAGCTGCCGTCGTCTATGCAGCACAAGTTCAGTTGCAATGGCGCTTCTGTCTCTAAATTGCGCAGCAACTGACGTTGTGTCAGCAATAATCCGGCCCCGCTGTCGTCCAGCATGTAACGGATACGATGTCCGGGATAGGCCGGGTCCAGCGGCAGGTAAGCAGCGCCTGCTTTGAGCGTAGCCAGCACAGCAATCAGCATGTCTGCACTACGTTCTGTCAGTATCGCCACCAGCACAGGGGAGTCCGCTGAGGCCGACTGTGTGAGCAAAGTTTTTAGCTGCTGCGCCAGTTGATTAGAGGCCTGGTCTAACTGCTGATAACTCAGGCTGTGCGATTCATCCTGCACTGCCAGACGCTGTGCATGCTGCTGCGCGGACTGATACCACCACTGCAGCAGATCCTGCTGTGGGTAGTGACGTGCTGTCTGATTGTGCTCAACCAGTACCTTAAGTTGCTCCGCAGGTGTTAAACGCTGCTGAATATGATGTTGTCCGGCGAGCTGTTGCAGATAATGCAGATAGTGTTCTGCCATCAACTCCAGATAAGGCTGTTCAATAAAGCTGCTGTGGCCCTGAAAGGCAATGCTGAAGCTGTCCGCATCACGGCTGACTACCAGCGCCAGCGGAATATTGGTGATAGCCAATACATCCACCAGTTCTGAGCCGGTTTTTTCTAAGGTGGCATGCTTCTGATAAAAGTGAATGTAATTAAAAGCCGCCTGATAAATATCGTCGGTCAACGCCAGATCTGCTTTGATTTTGCCGTACGGATAGACTTTATGCTGCAGCAGCTGCAGGCGCTGCTGATGAGTGGCTTTAAGCAAGTCCATGCTGTCGTTTAGCTTGAGCCGGAAAGGGATAGTGTTGAGATGCAAACCAAAAAGTTCATCCCCCCCTTCCAGTTCCAGCCTGTTGTTTACCACCAGGCCTAAGGTGATATCGTCCTGATTAAAAAATACCGTCAGAAGATAGCTATAGGCTGCCAAATACACAGTATCGACTGAGACAGACTGTTCAAAGGCCAGTTTTAACAGGGCCTGGCTGGTGGCTGGATCCAGAGTAAAGGCCGACTCGAGCAATAACGGACTGCCTGTATCTGGCTGGCGTTCAATAAAATTGCTGTTGGCGGGCTGATAATCGGCCAGATAATTTTGCCAGAAGTGCCTGTGTTGAGGATCCTTTAATGCATCCAGCTCCTGTTTGGCAAACTGGGCAAATAACAAAGAGTGGTGTTTTTGCACCGGGATCTGGTGCATATAAGCCTGAATAAATTCGCTGAGTAAAGAGGCGACACTCCAGCCATCTTCAATCGCATGGTGGGAGGTAAAAAGTAACTGGAACTGCTGCTCTTGTTGCACCACAGCCAGTCTGAATAAACCCGGTTCAGTAATATCCAGGGCTGTGGCCAGTTCCTGACGATAGGCTTGTTCGTATTGATCATAAAACACAATTTTGCTTTCAGGCAGCACTTTTTGATGGATCAGCGTCAGGTAACCCATAGCTTCCAGTTTCAGGTAAGAAGCCCTTAATAACTCATGTTTGGTCAGCAACTGCTGCCAGATATCACTAAACTTCTTAAGCTCAAAGGCGGCCGGAATTTGATTCACTTCGATATTGTGATACACCTGAGCGTCACGGTCTGATTCGACAAACATACCCTGTTGCAGCACTGTGGCAGGATAGGCGTCGTCCAGTGCGGACAGATCCAGTCCCAGGCTGGACAACAGCTGTGGGCTTACCAGCTCAAAAGGCTGATAACTGCTGTGTTGGCCGCTGTGTTTACCTGCCACTCTGAACAGCGCAGCCAGGGTTCTGTGCTCAAAAATATCCCGTACTGAAATATCCAGCTGCAGCTCTTTTAACCGGGCCACCACCTTAATGCTGTTGATGGAATCACCGCCCATCCGGAAAAAGTCATCCTGCATCCCTACAGTGCTGACACCAAGCACCTCCTGCCAGATCTGGCAGGCCTGGCGCTCCAGCTCATTTTGTGGCGCACTGTAATTCAGTGAACTGAAATCCGGTTCAGGCAGGGCGGTTTTATCCAGTTTGCCGTTGACCGTCAGTTTAAATTCGTCGACCTGAATATAACGCGCTGGCAACATATGAGGCGGCAGCTGACTGGCAAGAGCAGCGGCAAGGCTGTCCTGATCCAGCTCAGTATCGGCCAGATAATAAGCCACCAGCACAGTGCCGGCTGAAAGTTGGCGGGCAATCACCAGAGACTGGCGCACAGCGGGCAGGGCTGATAACGCCGCTTCGATTTCGCCCAGTTCAATGCGGTAACCGCGGATTTTGACCTGGGTGTCGATACGGCCTGTGTAAATCAGTTCACCTTCTGTGTTCAGATAAACCAAATCACCGCTTTTGTATAAAAATTCATGACCTGGTCTGGCATAAGGGTTGCTGATAAAACGCTCTTTGTTCAGTTCGGCTCTGTTCAGATAACCACGGGCTAAACCAGCGCCACTGATGTAAAGTTCTGCGATCACCCCCACAGGCACAGGCTGTAAATACTCATCCAGCACATAAGTTTGCAGATCGGCCAGCGGCTTACCTATGGCTGATTGTGTACTGATGTCCTGTTGCCGTATGGCTTTGTAAGTGACATGAACTGTGGTTTCCGTAATACCATACATATTCACCAGCAACGGCTGGCAGTCACCGTAATAATCAAACCAGCTGCGCAATTGAGTCAGATTCAGCGCTTCGCCGCCGAAGATCACATAACGTAAAGTGCTGAGGCGTTGTTGTTTTTGCGCCTCAGCGCTGAAGTTATAAAAAGCGGAAGGGGTCTGGTTCAGGACCGTCAGTTGCTGCTGCTGGCAAAGCCGGACAAAAGTTTCGGTGTCCTGCACTTCTGCTTTAGTCGGGATAAAAAGCCGGCCACCATAAGCCAGAGCCCCCCACATTTCCCAGACACTAAAATCAAATACATAAGAGTGGAATAAACACCAGACATCCTGCGGCTTAAACTGATAATCCGCTGCTGTCACTGTCATCAGACGACAGATATTCTGATGTTCCAGCAAGACGCCTTTAGGTTTACCTGTGCTGCCTGAGGTGTAAATCACATAAGCCAGTTGCTGTGGGGAAATATCGACAGCAGGAGGCGTCAGTGGTTGCTGTTGCCAGTCAGGCTGGTCCAGATACAGGCGCTGACCTGAAAACTCAGGCACTATGTTGTCGCAGCTCTGGTGGGTTAACACCAGCTCTGTATTGGTATCCTGCAACATAAAGGCAATACGATCGGCCGGGTAACTGGTGTCTATAGGTACATAAGCAGCACCTGCTTTGAGCACAGCCAGAATGGACAGCACAGTGTCAAGACCACGGGGCAGCAGCAAGGCGATCAGTGTATCTGCCTTGACGTTAATCTGCTGTCGGATCTGATGAGCCAGCTGATTGGCCAGCAGATCCAACTGACGGTAACTCAGGCTTTGCCCGGCAGAATTAACCGCGGTGCGATCGGCGAATTGTTCAGCTGACTGCTGCCACAGCTGCACTAAGTTCTGTTGTGGCTCTGCAGCTTGTTGCAGCTGTGGCTGCAGTAAATCCCGGATCTGTGCCGGTGGCAGTACCTGCAACTGATGGACAGGGGTTTCAGGCTGGGCCAGCACCTGCTCCAGCAGCAGCGTAAAGGCGCTGATCAGTTGCCGGGCCTGAGTTTTACTGTACATCTGAGTACGGAATTCCAGCCGCAGCAACAGCTGCTGCTGATGATCAAATTCAAAATACAACGGATATTTGACCGCTCGTGGCAAAGTGTCATTTTGACTGAGGGTCCAGCCCAGCTGAAATTTAGCTTTAGGCTCCACTGTCATATAAATGCCCGGCAGTTTTTCATCCAGGCCAGACTGCTGCCGCAAGAGTTCCAGCAGCTGCTGATAGGGGATCACCTGATCCAGGTTCTGCTGTATGTCGGCAAAACGCTGTCTGACGAAGTCGCTGAAGCCCAGTCCGGGATCTAACAGGCAATTGCTGATATCGTTGGCCAGAAAGTTACCATACACAGCCTCAGCGTCAGTGCCACGCAGCGACTTGACGCCACCCAGACTGATCTGCTTTTGGCCGGAAAATTTGTAAACTAATACCAGCAGCAGACTTTGCAGCAGCGCATAGAGGCTGACATGATGCAGACGGGCAAAAGATTCCAGTTGCCTGCTGTGTGATTCACTGAACTGATGTGTCAGATAATCGCCCTGACAGTCAGTCCCTGGCAGGCTGTGAAACAAGTCCACTCTGTGCATCTGGCTGATCAGGCTCTTCAGATCGACATTGACGACAGGGCGGGAGATCCGGTCCGGGTAAGGCGGCAGCACAGCACTGCTGTCTTTGAGTAAGGCATAAAGGGCAGGCACAAAAATGTTGTACATGGCTTCACCATCGCTGATCAGATGATGGTGAATAAAGACCAGTTTGGCGGGTTGCTGATCGCGGTAATACAGCACAAATCTGTACAGCGGGCCTTGCTGTAACGAGAAGGGTAAATTGACCCAGTGTTTCAGGCTCTGGCTGTAACCTGTTGGAAAATCGGCAGCCGAAAAAGATTCGGTCAAAAGTTCAGGGCCTTGTTCAGGCACTTCAGCCAGCACAAAATGCTGATAATCGTCCAGCACCTGCATTCTGAGCACAGCATGATGACGGATAAAACGCTGCAAAGCGTGCCGCAGCTGCGGTTCGGTCAGCGGCATACCGTTAAAATCAATACTGATGTTTTCGTTGTAAATTACAGGGCTGGTGATCAGTTGGTGATTGATCATCAACTGCTGCATTTCATTCAGTTGTTTGCTATCCAGCGCCACATAATCAAAATTTTGATCTGAAGCTGACTTTAACTGCTGCGCCAGTTTCCGCACTGTACTGTGCTGGTAAAGCAGTCTGGTGCTGCATGCAAAACCTTGTTGCTGCAGCAAAGCCACCACCTGCATAGCAGCCAGAGAATCGCCGCCTATCAGGAAAAAATCTTCGGTGACACCAAACTGATCCGAAGCCAGCACCTGTTGCCAGATTTTTAAAACCAGCTGTTCTGACTGATCTTTGGCAACAGCCCCGACATGCTGTTGCCACTCTGGTTCAGGCAAACGTTGCCGGTCAATTTTGCCGTTGGTGTTGAGCGGGAAAGACTGCAAACCGACAAAAAAATGCGGCAGCATATAGCTCGGCAGGCGTTCCGCCAGCCGTGATCTCAGGCTTTGCTCCTCCATAGGTGCCAGAGCCTGATAATAAGCCACCAGACGTTTTAAGTTGTTGCGCTCTTTCACCAGAACCAGCGACTGGCCTATTTCTTCTATGGCTGATAAAGCGGCTTCAATTTCTCCCAGCTCAATCCTGAAGCCCTGAATTTTCACCTGAAAATCATTTCGCCCCAGATACTTCAGACAACCATCAGGCCGGGCTTTGACTAAATCGCCGGTTTTATACAAGCGATCAAAGCCCTGAGCCCGCTCCTCTGCGGTGGCAAAAGGATTCGGGATAAAACTGGCCGCTGTTTGTTCAGCTTTATTCAGGTAACCTCGGGCCAGACCTAGACCTGAAACATACAACTCGCCGGTTTCTCCCTGTGCTACAGGGCGCAGCTGCTCATCCAGCACATAAGTGCGCATCTGAGGCAGGGCATAACCAATGTCGTTTACTGCGTCGTTATCCACTCTTTTGCCTGTGACATAAATACTGGCCTCAGTAGGGCCGTAGTAGTTGTACAAGGCAAAACGTTCGGCAAAGTAACGGCCAACCGTCTGATCACAAGGCTCTCCGGCAAAAATAATACTGACTAAGGCCGGATAATGGATGCGTGGCAATACCGCCAGTACCGCAGGGGGCAGATACACCAGATTAATCCGCTGCTCGTTCAGGTAACGCGACAGATCATGAGGATCCTGCCTGGTCTGGTTTTGCAGCAGGTGCAATTCATTGCCATACAGCAATGAGCAAAAAATTTCTGTGACTGAAACGTCAAATACAAAGTTGGTAAAAGCAGCAATTCTGCTGCCAGGCACAGCGTACAGCTGCTTCAGTGCTGTTATGGTATTCATCGCACTGCGATGTTCGACCATCACCCCTTTGGGTAAGCCAGTGGTGCCAGAGGTATAGAGAATATACGCCAGACCACTGGCTGCATCCGGCAGGACGGGCAAAGTGTCACTCTGTGCGGGTTGCTGCAACAGATCTTCAATACACAACAGGCTGGTGTTGTAGTGCTCAGCCTGATGCCGCAGCTTGTGCTGGCTGATCAGCAAAGAGGCCTGACAATCCTCTAGTATGTAGTCGATGCGCTGCGCCGGAAACTCAGGGTCAACAGGCACATAACAGCCGCCGCTTTTTAGGATGGCGAGCATAGCCGCCAATCCGTACCAGCTGCGTTCGAGCATCATGGCGACAGGGCTTTGTGCAGGCATTGGCTGCTGGTGTTTTTGCAGATAATGCCAGCGGATCCGGCAAGCCAGCTGATCCGTGATCTGGTCCAGTTGCTGATAACTCAGACGGGTTTCACCATCCACCACAGCCGTCAGATCAGGCAGGAGCGAGGCTGTGTGAGCAAATACCTGATGAATAGCCAGAGCAGAAGTATTGCTCGGCTCTGCCAGTTGTAACTGCAAAGCATCCAGATAGCGGGTCATCGTCTGTTGCAGCAAAAGCGCGTCGTCTTCGGACAAATGTAAGTTGTTATAGGTGAGTCTGAATAACCAGTGGTCCTGCCTGCTGCGATCAAACTGCAGCGAAACATCATAATCATCTGCGGTATTCCAGGGCACAGGCAAAGGCACTATGGCTGGTGCTTCGGCGCCGAGGTCCACTTCAAACAGCGAGGCTTCAGCAAAGTCCAGATTAAAACAGCGGTTGACTCCTGTTTGCTGCTGTTGGTCAAAAACGATGTCGTAAAAACTCAGCGCATTATGTTTGAGTGCGTTGTTGCATTGCTGCGCCATGGATTGCACCAGATGCTGCATAGGTCCTGAGCGCAAATCACAACAAAGGGGCAGTGCAGACAAGCCGGATGGAAGGTCCGGCGCATCGAGTCTGCGGGCCGAAAACAACAATCCGGACTGGCCAATCAGCAAAGCCAGACTGGTTGAATAGGCAGCACAAAGCAGATGATAGCTATCAACATTCAGTTGCTTCGACAGCAGGGCCGCTTGCTGCACAGACTCAGCCGGCCAGACAAACTGATGAGACTGGTAGCGGGCTTTTTCAACCTGACGCACCGGCAATGCTGTGAAAATTGAGCTGCCTTTTAAGAGTTCCCGCCAGTACAAACGGGCCTCTTCCTGTTGATTGAGGGTAGTGGGAGCAGGGGCTTGTACCGACTGAGGCTCGGCAGGCAGCGACACAGCAGTCGAATCGCTGTACCGCCAGATTTGTTGCAGCAGATGCCTTGCCAGACTGTTGTTCACTTCCAGATGAAAAGTGTTGATCACAAAATAATGACGCGATGCGGACTGGTGGATCAAAAACAACTGAGGTTGCGATGAAGAGGAGAAATCGTAGGGGCGGTTGACCAGTTGTTTGATGTAGTCATAAATACAGAGACTATCGTCTGTCAGTTGAAGCTGCTGCAGATAGTTTTCAGGCCTGATGTCGGACTGATCGGTGCGATAGGCGTAATCTATACTCAGACGATCCTTCAGATTGTGCTGCAGATAGCAGTAACAGGCCTGTAAAAACCGCTCAACATCCAAAACTCCATTAATTTCAAAAACCAGCGTCGCGTTATTACGCTGTTCTACCGGACTTACAAACCATTGAAAAAACAACTCTTCAGTACTAGTGTTTAAGGCCATGCGAATTCTTCCCGATAATGAACTGGCTGACTAAGGCTTCACCAAGGTACTGCAGGTTTTAAAGAAGCACTTTTTTCATTTTGTTTCTAATTTAGTTCATGCTAACCTAATATTTATTGATAATCTATGGGTGATATGTTTCAAAAAAGTGAAATGTTATGAGCTTGCTCTGGTCCGGTTCTGTGTTGTGGTCTGAGTTGTCCGGAAAATTCAGTGGCCATGTTTTGGGCACACTGGTGTCAAAACTGATGTTGTTAAAAAACAGTCAGTTCCAGCTTAGTACAGCCTGATGAATTGATATCAAAGGGCTAAAAAAAAAATCATAAAAAGTTCATAGCAAAAATCCGTGAGAGTGTATATTTAGTGAGCAGTCAGTAGAACTCTTTGTTTAATTTAAGTTTTTCAAGCTTACGACTTATGAGGGATATGAAGATGGCAACGACAAAAGCAACTGCAGCTGATGCAGGCGCAGCTCAGGTGGATACCGGTACTCAGGCTGACGACAAAAAACAGACTGAAGCTGTGAGCTGCAAGGACAGCACTGCAGATGCAGACGATATTATCCGCAAGCATTGTTACGCCGCCGCAGGTGTAGGGTTAATCCCTATCCCCTGGGTGGACTTTATTGGTTTAACCGCCATTCAAATCAAGATGCTGCAACTTTTATCAGAAAACTACAAAATTGAGTTTTCGGAAGATCGGGGCAAAGCCATTATTGGTTCTTTAGTCAGTGGTTTCCTGCCCGTTGCTATCGCAGCGCCGGTCGCAAGTTTGCTAAAAGCCATTCCTTTGATTGGTCAGACCACAGGCGCTATCACCATGTCTATTCTTGGTGGTGCCACAACCTACGCCATAGGTCGGGTTTTTAATCAACATTTTGCTTCAGGTGGCACCTTTCTGGATTTGGATCCGGCCAGGGTCAGAGCTTATTTTAAGGAACAATTTGAAATAGGTAAAAAAGTCACCGAAGAGGCAAAAAAGACCACCTCTTAAGCAGTAGAACACAAGGAAAAACCAGACAGAGCAGAGTCGCCACTCCACTGGCACCTGCTTTTGTCTTATGCGTTTTCACTCTGGCCAATCTGGTTTCTGGACATGACAAAAATGGCAACATTTCAGCTGAGTTCTGGTGCAACATTTACTGCGGCTTTGTTTTTTAGCAGTTCAATAGCAGCGCAAACCATTGATATTGAATACCTGAAAACAAAAGATCCTGAGTTGTACCGCAAGTTAATGGCGGTGGAACAATGCAGGGTTGAACCAGAACACAGCTCTTGTCAGGAGACAAAGCCAGTGTCAGCACAGCTTAGTGCTGCATCTGAGCCGCAAAAGTCCGCTGAAAAAGCGGAAAAACCTGCGGGAAAATGGTGGTATGCCAGTGCTTATGATCAGAAGGGCCCTTATCCGCAGTGGTTGCATGCAGCGCAACTGACAGCGGATCTGATGACGATGAATGGCAATACCGAAGGGGAGCAGTTTCATGCTGAGCTGGATTATTTTTCCAGAAAAAATGCCTGGACCAATTATCTGACGCTGATTTATGAAAAAGACGACGTAAAACAATCTGATGTTGTAGCTTTGGACACTAAGCATTATGCGCTGAATTATGGTGGCCGTTACGATTTTGATCCCACCTGGTACGCTCAGGGCGGTTACATCATAGAGCAAGACACCAGTCAGTCCATTGACAAACAGCAGGTGTATTACCTTGGTGCTGGTGCGCATCTGCTGAACAGCGACAAGCTGAATGTGAACACTATGCTGGCTCTGGGACGGCAGGATGATAATTTTATTAATGTTCCCGGTGCCTCAATTGGCATAGACTCCCTTGATTATTCAGTGTCTTATTTTGTTGAACAGCTGTCATGGCATATCAGCAAATCCATCAGTCTTAGTCAGAGTTTCAGCTGGCTTTACAGTCTGGAATCTTTGCCCCAGATTGACCCGTCCGTTCTCAGCGGGGGCGCAGCCAACCCTCAATGTATAGACCTTATAACGAACAGTCCGGACTACTGCATTACCGACAGACGCAACAAATCAAAACTTGAATTTACCCTGGGTCTGGAATACCAAATTAATGCTTATATTTCATTACTTTATAACTATGCTTATGAAAGAGATAACCTGCCATGGATAGGGGTTGAAGGAACGGATACCACTAATAGCCTGAGTATCAGGGCCAGTTTTCAGTAGCAGAATAATAACAGCTGTAGTGAAGAGAGATGTCATGGAACTACTAACAAATGAAGTTTAATCTGATCGGCTTTATCCTGAGTAAACTGGGCAATAAAAGAAACAAAATAGTCGCCTCTGTGATCTTCGCAGGTATTACCAACGGCATGGTGATGCTGGTGATCAATGATGCAGCAAAAGACTTTAATGAAATCAACTTCAGAAACTTATTCTTTTTTGCCTTATGTATCTCAGGTTTTATGTATGCACGGCGCTACTCTGAATACCACACTCAGGCTTCGGTTCAGTCTGCCATTTCTGAGCGGCATCTGGCGATCATAGATAAACTCCGGAAAAGCTCACTGAGCCAGTATGAAAAAATTGGCAAAATGAGTGTCATCAGTAACCTGCTTGATAACTCTCAGATTATTTATGAATCCACCCGTATTCTGGTGCATGTCAGCACAGCGGGTGTGATGCTGATTTTTTGTTTTGGTTACATTGCCTGGATGTCGACTATCGCCTTTTGGATGTGTGCGCTGATCCTGACCGTAGGTATTTTTACCTATAAAAGTGCACAGCGACAGGTGGTGGCGCTTTATCATCAGTTTCAGGCCAAAGATGCCGAATTTTTTAATGCGCTGAATCACTTTCTTGATGGCTTTAAAGAGCTGAAAATTTCGCGTGAGAAAAGTGACGACATTTATATCAACGAGTTCAGCGCCAATTTGCACCAATCCGTTGAGCTAAAGTTACGCTCTGAGAAAAAAGTGGTGGCCAATACCACTTTTATTCAAAGTCTGTTTTATATCCTGATGGCCTGTATCGTGTTTTTATTGCCTCAGTTGGATGAAGCTGAGCCCAGCGTGCTGATGTCCATTACCTCAGTGGTGCTTTTTATGTCGGGCGCTATAGGCTTGTTGGTCGAAGCTATGCCCCTGGTGATGAAAGCCGATATAGCGCTGAATAATCTCGATAAAATGGAAAGCAAAATTAATCAGGCGCTGGAATCTGCCCAACAGAACAGACCTGGTTATTTTAATGATTTCTCCCGCATAGTGTTAAACGACCTGACGTACAACTATCTGGATGAAACCCAAAACAAGATGTTCAGCATAGGACCCATCGATCTGACGCTAAACAGAGGGGAGATCATTTTTTTGGTCGGTGGCAATGGCAGTGGCAAAACCACCTTACTGAAGAATTTATGTGGTTTATATACAGCTTCTTCCGGTTCCATCCAGATCGATACCAGAATGCTGAAAGCCGACAGTCTGGATGATTTCCGCAATTTGTTTTCTATCGTATTAACGGATTTCCACTTATTTGAAAAGTTGTATGGTTTATCTCAGTACGACGAAAAAGAAGTGAATGATTTGCTGGTCCGGATGCAGATCGAAAATAAAACGACCTTTCAAAACGGCAGGTTCAGCAACCTTGATTTGTCCACTGGTCAGCGTAAACGTATAGCCCTGATTGTGTCTTTACTCGAAGACAAGCCCATTATGGTGTTTGATGAAGTGGCTGCCGATCAGGACCCGCAATTCAGAGAAGAGTATTACAGAGTGATACTGCCTGAACTGAAAAAACAAAATAAAACCATCATTCTGGTCAGTCATGACGACCGGTACTTTGATGTGGCAGACACCCTGATTAAGCTTGAATACGGAAAAGTCGCCAGCATCACCAGGCAGGAGCACGCATGAGACTCAGAATAAAAGCACTGACCGACTGGATGAGCCGGAAAATAGAAGAAAACTTGCCTACTATCATTATCACTGTATTTATCCTTCTGTTTTTATTGGTTTTATTCTGGAACAGGATTTTTATTACAGTGCAGGCCGGTGAAGGTGGGGTACTGTATAAAAGGTTCTCAGGCGGTACTGTAGTGGAAGAGTTGTATGGCGAGGGCCTGCATTTAATTTTCCCCTGGAACAAAATGGCCGTGTACAACTTGCGGGTGCAAACCAAGATCCGCGATTTAAATGTACTGACCAGAGAAGGTTTAAAATTTAACATCAGAATGGCAATTCGGTTTCATCCGGACCGCAATATGGTGGGGGTGCTGCACAAATACGTCGGTGAAGACTATTTCAATATTGTTGTTTTGCCTGAAATTGAAGCCACAGTGCGCTCTTACGTGGTGGACGAAGACTTAACCAACATTTATGCCACACTTGCCAACAAATCGACTTTTCAGGAGGCGGTCAACGAAGCCATAGGCAGGGTCGCCAGAAAGTTTGTCACAGTGGATGAAGTGATGATCACCGACATTCTGTTGCCTGAGCAAATAGACAGTGCCATTCAGGAAAAACTGACACAACAACAATTGGCATTTGCCTATGACTTCAGGATAGCCAAAGAGGAAAAAGAAGCAGAACGTAAAAGGGTCGAAGCTGAGGGTTTAAGCCGCTACAACACTATTGTCAATGCCAGCCTCAATGGCAATATTTTGCTGTGGAAAGGCATAGAGGCCACCAAAGACATTGCTAAATCAGACAATTCCAAAGTGATTCTGATTGGCCCGGATCGAAACTCCTTGCCAATTATTCTTAACGCCGAAAATGACAAGTTCAGCAAAGAAGCCGCAGTACAGGCCGAAGCAGTTTTGCCCAAAGTCAGCAAAGACAACGAGCGTCCGGCAGGAACTCTGCAACCATGAACTACAGATCAGATGTTCCAGGACCTGCTGTTGTAACAGCTGTGTATAGGTCAGGCTCTGTGTGTGGAGCCTGTGTATGATTTTGCGGCTGTTATTAGCCCTGCTCAGTGGTTATCTGCTGTTTGTCGCGTACAGGTTTTATGCCCACTCCCAGCCTGTGACTGCGATTGATATAAGGCAGCAGCATATAGCCCAGACGGACACTCTGCAGCTTGCCGTGGTCTGGCCTGAAGGGGAAGATAAAGCGGGCTACACCAGGGCTGTGCGTCTGATGGTGGACAGAATCAATCAGCAAGGCCTTCGCAGCTGCACTGAGTCTGTTGATTCAGACGCTCAGCAGGCATGCCGGAACAAAACACTGCTGATGAAGTATTACCCTGAAGCCTCAGGCGGGCTGGATGATGCAGTAAAACAGGCGCGTAAAGTGACAGCTAACCCGGACACCATAGCTGTGCTGGGGTATTATAGATCCGACATCGCTGTACCCGCCGCCACAGTCTATGAACACAATGGTGTGCTGATGCTGTCCTCCGGCGCCACCAATGTTAAATTTACCAGTTACGACTTCCGTCATATTTTTCGCCATGCTGCCAATGACAACAACAATGCCGAAGTGCTGGCAAAACACCTGCATGAAGAAGGCTATATCAATGTATATGTTATCTACGAGCGGGATCTGTATGGCACAGATTTTTCAAACTACTTTATTGAGCATGTTACGGCCAGAGGCTTAAAAGTTCCGGTTCAGGTCTTTTACGAAGAACATGAAAATGATTATCTGCCGATCCTGGCTTCATTACGCAGCAAAATCAGCAGTATCAATCTGACCGATGAAGTGGCGTTGCTGCAGGCCAAACTGGAGCAAATAAAACGTATTGAGCGGATAAGGTTGCTGGCCGCGCAGGCCGATGACGCTTTGATTGTGCAGTTTCTTACCGACGAACAAACACAAAAAAAGGGCAATAATAAATTCTTTGATTCGATGCCCAGGATCAAACTACTGGATTATTTGCAACTGGAACTGGAGCAAAGTTCAGCCTCAGCTTATCGCCAGCAATTGTTTGTGCGTAATCAACAGGAAATGAGCGTCCTTTCTGCCGAGGCGCAATTTGGTCAGTTGGAACTGTTGGAACTGGAGATCAGGCTTTGGGCTCAGGAGCTGAAATCGGCGATCACAAGCCCGGTGTTGCCCACTCAATCCTCCACCCGTGCACTGAGCCATCGTATGGTAACCCGCAAGGCGCTGGATTTTGGTGTGGACGATACACAAGCTCAGCTGAGTCAAATGCTCAAGCGGATAGGGCGAGTCAAATCAGGTCAGGTGGATGCAATTTTTATCGCGGGTTTTATGCCTCAGGCGGGTGAGGTGATCCGTCAGGCCAGAAGCCTGTCTATCGATCTGCCTGTGTTTGCCGGCCACAGTCTGATTGACTTAAGTAATAACTGCAGAAGACTGAATAACTGTGCTTCTTATGGTGATGTGTCTGCATTGATTACCCATGATATTGAAGAATATCAGCAAGTGTACGCTAAGCTGACGTCCGCTGAGCAGGACTGTGGGCTGGGCAGCACAGACTGTGTGCCCGCCCGTTATGCCTGTCCGGAGTTTATTACGGCCTACAGAGCATTTCAGGGTTTTGCTGAAGCCTATCAGCAGCAATACCGCGAATTACCAGACAACTGGGCCGTGCAGGGTTATCTGGCTGCCAGCATAGTGCAACATACCATAGCTGCAGCTCATAGCTTTGACCCTGAAGTCCTGGCAGACACGCTGCTTTATCAGGGCAATAGCGAATTTACCGATAAAGGACTAATGTTTAGCTGTAGTAGTCCCGGTATTACCGAGGGCGATGTTCTGGTGGAAGGAATGAAAATCCGGAAACTGGGCCATCTTCAGGAAAGTAACTAAAAGAAGGAGTGTCAGATGTACTTATTACTATATGTTTTACTGTGCAGTGCTATTGCCTGGTTCGGCCGCGACCGTAAACTCGGGTTTTGGGGCTATTTGTTTGCGTCCCTGCTGTTTACTCCCATTATTGGTGTGGTTTTACTCTTAGCTTCAGATAAAAAAGTAGTGGCAGCCAGCTCCAGCTGATGTCCTGATGTTTCACAGTAAAAGACGTAAATCAGGGAGTTATGGTGCAGGCAAATCAGGTTTTTATTGTTCCGCAGCCCAGACCCAAAGCTGAATTGCGTCTTTTTTGTTTCCCTTGTGCCGGCGGTTCGGCTTACAGCTACCAGCCATGGCTATCGCACTTTGGCCCCAGGGTCGAGCTGGTTTTAGTCGAGCTAAAAGGCCGCGGCGTCAGGATCAATCAGCAGCCCCATCAGGACATGCAAAGTCTGATAGATGAATTCATGCTGCACCGGGATGTTTTTACTGCTTGTCCTTTTATGTTTTTTGGCCACAGTATGGGCGCTTTGATTAGTTATGCCTTGTGTTGTGAGCTGAAACAACAGGATCTGGCTTTACCTGTACAGATGCTGGTATCCGCCTGCAGAGCTCCACATCTGCCGGCTTTACAACCTCAGCTACATAGGTTGCCTCAGGCTGATTTTTTTCAGATGTTGCAGCAGCTCAACGGTACTCCGGCAGAAGTTTTAGCCAACAAGGAATTGATGGAACTGTTTGAGCCTGTCCTGAGAGCGGATTTCAACATAGCCAGTACCTATCAGGCACAAGCAGTTCAGATGCCTTTTGCGTTTTCTGTATTGTATGGAGACAGAGATCACAGCCTTCATCTGCCCCAACTTGAGGCATGGCAGGAGCTGAGCAGTCAACATTGTGTGATGACTGAACTGCCCGGAGATCATTTTTTTATCCGCCAATCCTCTGCATTGGTTATCAATTGGATAGAACAACAGATCCTCGATTATTTTTGCGACAGCAAAGGGCAGTGAGTTGTATGGTTTTTGAGCCTTTTCTGCCCCTGAGCCCTCCAGTATTGCCGACAGGCTTTATCCGCAGTGTCAGCCATCTACGTCTGAATAACGAACTTCATCTTTTGTATTGTCACTTTGAGACGTCAGACTTTTCAGAACACTGTTTCAGCTTGTATGGAATAAACCAGCCAGACATTGTGCGAAAGGCTGTTGCAAAGCGTTAAG
>CAMLSF010000018.1 GCA_946482615.1 uncultured Chromatiaceae bacterium
GGGGAAAAGAAAAAAGCAGACAAACCTGACAGGGGGGAGGTGGCTTGTCTGCTCACAGTGAGGTCAGACCTTAGTTGCATGCTTTGGCCGGGGAAGCCAGGCATCACTACAACAAGATCTTATTACTGCTGAAAATCTTCGTTTTCGATATCCCACTGGCTTACCGAAATCTGTCGGTAAAAAGACCAGTGCTGTAACAACCAATTTAACCAATGGTGGTGTACGTCGTGATCCTGCGGAATATGGAATGACATATCAATCTCCTGCTAAACCTGAGCGCCTTGGTTTGTGTGGCGCTCAGTCTAGTGCCTTTAGATGACAATACCTTTTCAGTTCGTCACATTTAACGTCGATGCTGTATACACAGGACTGATAGCTTTCATTTTCTCATTTAAAAGCGCCAGGTTGTGCTGGTTGATCTCGCTTTGCTCAAGTACGGTGGCCTGTTGAAAATCAGCTAAAGCTGCAACAGGATCTTGCCCCATCAGACGGGCGACACCACGATTTGTATGAGCAAAAGAGCGCATTTCGCGTTTGTAACTGCTGTCTGTGCCTTCGGCGCGACGGGCAGCATAAATGGCTGAACTGCATGCCTGCTCTGCCTGTTTAAACTCAGCCATGTGGGTATATGCCACACATAAGCTCATGTGTTTGCTGAATGAGTCCGCTTGCTTGTCTGTAGCTGCTGTCGCTTCAGCAACACCGTCCTGATACAGACCTGCTTTAATTTTGCTCACACCTGGGGTGTCTTCAATCAACACCATTTTAAATCCGCTGGTGGCTGCGCTGGCGACAAAAGAACTTGAGGCCAACAGCATCACTGCTACTTTTTTGCCAAAGCTAAGGGATGTCGCTTTCATAATTTACTCTCCAGTACTCTTCAGTAATTTCATTTCAAAGTGCAGCTTTGTCACTGCACTGTGCTTACTTTAGAAAGTTAGCGGCGAACTGACAAAGGATATAAATCCAACCGATAGGTGAGGAAAATTCATCTGTGGTGCGGTAAAAATGTCATATTCAACTGATAGCTGCGGTTTGATCTGAGGGGGGAGCTGAGCGACTGACTTTTCGGCGGGGGAGGTAACCTACATCCTTGTAGGTAAAAATGGCTATTAAAATGCGCGTTGAAAGCTTTGTAAGATCCAGTTCACCAACAACTGAATTTGTGGTTTGTTTGGATCTGTTTCATGTTGCACCAGATAATATTTGTCACGACTCTCCAGTTCTTCACTGAACAGGCGTTTTAAGCTGCCACTGGCAAACCAGGAGTGGCTGATGGGCCATGGCACCAGTGCTATACCTAAACCTTGCTGAGCGGCACGCGCCACACTAAACATACTGTCGAGCTGGATCACTTGTTTAGGAGTGAAGACTTCCAGCTCAAGTTGCTCCGCCCATTGGTGCCAGGACCAGGGCCTGGCCTGATGCACCAGACAAGGGACTTTGGTTAAGGCATCAAAACCCAAACCATCCAGTTGCTGATACAAGGCCGGGTTACAGGCTGGTACATAACTGATGGGAAAAAGCTCATAAGCAACTTTGTCGGTAGGTTTGCTACTGGCCAGTAAGATCTGCAGGTCGGTGTGTTTGGCCGGGTCCTGACGGGACTTAATAGTTTCAACTTTTAAGTTGATATCCGGATGTTGCTCCGACCAGCCCACCAGTTTGGGCACAAATAACTCACTGGCAAAAAACTCCGGCATCGAAATACTGATTTCTGTCGGGTTCTTTTGCAGGCTGAAGGTCCGTAAAGTTTGCTCAAGCTCACGCATCAGCGGTAACAAGGCCTGATAAAAAGCTTTGCCTTGTGCTGTGAGTTCCACTGAGCGGGTTTGACGCAGAAACAAATCCAGTCCAAGCTCAGATTCCAGCTGTTTAATTTGGTGACTGACAGCCGAAGGAGTCAGATATAACTGACGTGCGGTTTCTTTAAAACTTAAACAGTCGGCGGCGACACAAAAACAGCGTAGGCCGCGCATCGAACTATGTATGGCCATATGAATTCACAATTGTTACCAAAGTCCCATAACTTAAGCAAAAATAGAACCAAATGTTCATGTCATTGAATATATTATGTTTTTTTATTACCCAATAGAGGCATTGAACCGAGCCCGGTCAGCGTTGCCCTATTATGGGGCAATGATGCCAAATTAAAGCAAGCGGGCTGAGTATAGCCCCTGAATTATTAATTAAAATGACAACTTGCTTTAATTCGTTCCAGTTCGCAGGCAATCAAAAAATGCCAGGTTTCCAGATGCCGTTTGGAGCTGTCCAGACTGTCTCCCCAGACGTAAAGGCCATGGCCGCGAACTAAAAGTGCATGGGGTAAGGTGTCCCGCTCAAAGCGTTGGTGTAATTCCTGCAAAGTGAGTTCTGTACTTTGAGGATCCAAAATAGCCAAAGGGCAGCAACTGCGTTGTGACTCAGATATAGCAACCAGATTTTGTAATTCATACCCGACAAACAGATGTTGGTCAGCTTTGATTAAACGTGAGAATACAGTGGTTTGCAGGCCATGAGTTTGTAACACTACTTTGTGGTGTGGATTGCACTGATACAAAAACTGATGAATAGCTGTCGCTGTGTCAGCTTGATTTTGTGTCGCCCAGTTGTATGACACCAAATCCGCAGGGCTTAACTCGTTTTTATCTTTGCCTGCGCTGGTGAAAAGCGCACTATGCTCAGAAGTGCGGATAGAAAACAGTCCGCTGCCAAAGGGAAACCATTGGCGCTGAACTATCCAGCGACCTAAAGCACAAAGCTGGATGGCATAAGGGTTGAGTTGATTCGTTTGGATAGATTGATTCATCTTGATGTTTAGACGTCTACACATAAAACTGTCTGGATGATAGCATTCGTTCCTTTGTCAGGCCAGTCAGTTTCTACTGTTTTTGCACTGCTGTGAGATCCCATTATGAAGTTACAAAGTAAATTGCCCACCTTAGGCACCACGATTTTCAGTCAGATGTCACAACTGGCCGCAGAACATCAGGCTATTAATTTATCTCAGGGTTTTCCTGATTTTCCATCCAATCCGCGGTTGATTGAATTACTGCATCAAGCCGCCCGCAACGGGTTGAATCAGTATGCACCTATGCCTGGTGTGCTGCCGCTGCGACAACAAATATCGGTTTTGGTGCAAGGTTGTTATCAGCGGGATATTTGTCCGGATCAGCAAGTTACAGTCACCAGTGGTGCCACTGAAGCTTTGTTTGTCGCTATCCAGGCTTTAGTTCGTGCTGGGGATGAAGTGATCGTCTTTGACCCGGCTTACGACAGCTATCAACCCGCTGTCGAGCTGGCGGGTGGTTTTACTGTGCATGTGCCTTTATTGCCACCTTTGTATCAGGTGGATTGGGCTCAGCTGGAAAAACAAATCAGCAAAAAAACACGGTTGATTATTGTCAACAGCCCACACAATCCGACAGGAGCTGTATTCAGCCATCAGGACTGGTTGTCGCTGCAGGCGCTGGTGTTAAAACACCGTTTGTATTGCATCAGTGACGAAGTTTATGAACATCTGGTGTTTGATCATGTGCCCCAATTGAGTGCTAATCAGTACCCTGAATTGGCGGAGCGTGCCGTTATTGTCTCGTCTTTTGGCAAAACCTTTCATGTCACAGGCTGGAAGCTGGGTTATGCAGTAGCTTCGGCTGAACTGACCACCGAATTTCGCAAAATTCATCAGTATGTCACCTTCTCCAGCTTTACTCCGGCCCAACATGCAATAGCTGTGTTGCTGCACGAACAGCCCGAAGAAGTGCAGGGGCTGGCGGCTTTTTATCAGCAAAAACGGGATCAATTCCGACTGGGCCTGGCGGATTCGGCCTGGTCTTTATTACCTTGTCGGGGCAGTTATTTTCAACTGGCGGACTACAGTGCATTCAGTGATTTGGATGATGTAGCTTTTTGCCAGTGGTTAACCCGTGAACATAAAGTCGCTGCTATTCCGTTGTCTGTGTTTTACCGTCAGGCTCCCAGTCAGCGTATAATTCGTTTTTGTTTTGCCAAAGAGCCACAAACATTGGCCAGAGCGACGGAGATTTTATGTCAGTTATCCGTGTTGCGTTAATTCAGTCCGAATTGGTCTGGCAGGACAGTCTGGCCAATCAGCATTATTTCGAGCAGCAGTTCCGGCAACATTCGGGTGTCCAACTTTTTGTGTTGCCTGAAATGTTTAACTCGGGTTTTAGTATGGATTCGACCCGTATTGCTGAAACTATGGAAGGCCTTACAGTACAATGGATGCAGCAACAGGCTAAGCTTACAGGGGCGGCGATTTGTGGGTCAGTCGCTATTGCGGCGCAAGGACAGATTTTTAACAGATTGTTGTTTGTGACCCCGGATCAAGTGGTGCAGTTTTACGATAAACGTCACCTGTTCCGGATGGGCGGCGAACAGCAGCATTATCAGGCAGGGTCTGAGCGGGTTATTGTCTCTTATCTTGGGTTCAGATTTTGTCTGCAGGTGTGTTACGACTTACGTTTCCCGGTGTTTGCCCGCAATCAGCAGGACTATGACGCGCTGATTTATGTCGCAAACTGGCCACAAGCAAGGCGTATGGTCTGGCGTACTTTATTACAGGCCCGGGCTATTGAAAATCAGGCTTATGTGTTGGGCTGTAATCGTATTGGTTCGGATGCAAATGACCTGAATTACAGCGGCGATAGCATGGTGGTGGATTATTTAGGTCAAATTCAGACGGAACTGGCGACAGGACAAGCTGGAGTGATCTTGGCAGAGCTAAACCTGGTGGCTTTACAACAATTTAAACAAAAGTTTCCGGCTTATCTGGACGCTGATCCTTTTGTGTTAACGCCTTCATTTTAAGGAGAATCCATGTATCAGCGGCAAGTGACGGTACTGGTGTATTTAAGTTTTATGTTATTGGGTTTACTCAGTATTTTGTGGGGTATTTTACTGCCGGATATTATGGCGCAACTGCAGATGTCACCCGCCGCCAGCGGTTTGTTTTTTGCCTGTTTGTCACTGGGGTCTATTACCGGAGCCTTTTTAGGTGGCAAATATGTGCAGAAATTTGAGTTTGTACCTTTATTTGCTGTGTTGCTGCTGATTTTGGTGGTACTGATTATCGGCGCATCACTGGTGCAGTTTTGGCCTTTATTGTTGTTTTTTGTCTTTACTCTGGGTTTAACTTGCTCGGGTTTATTCACCATAGGGCATACCCTGATTGCACGGCTTTATGTCGAAAAACGTGCCCGTATGATGGGTTTTATGGATTTTATGTTTAGTTTAGGCACCTTAGCTGCGCCTTTGTATGTAGTGGTGTTGTATTGGGGTGTGGAAGACTGGCGTTGGCCACTGCGTATTCTGGCGGTATTTCTGGCCGGAACTGCAGCTTTTGCCTGGTATTTAGGCCGTACTCATCAAAGCCCGGCTCATATGACACATGCCAAAGGTAGTTTGTCTTACCGTCAGGTGATGAAAAAACCGGTGTTTTTTGCACTGGCTTTAATGATGTTTGGTTATGGCGCTGTGGAGTGGGGCCATGGCAACTGGTTTGTTACTTACGCCAGTCAGGGCCTGGCTTTAAGTACAGAACAATCCCGCCTTATTTTTGCCTTTTTTACCGCTGGTATGGTGCTGAGCCGATTAAGTTTTTCGTTGTTTTTACGCTGGTTTACCAGCGCTCAGTTGCTGATGATCCTGGTCACTTGTGCTTTTTTTGGCGCAGTTCTGGTGAAAATCACAGCAGTGCCGGCTTTATTGCAGCTGGGGAATTTTGCCTTAGGTTTAGGTTTGGGCGCTATTTTCCCGCTGATGCTGACTGCAGCTATGGATCTGGACAGTGATAATGGTCCGGTGTTGTCCGGCCTTGCCAATATTGGTGGCTCTATCGGCTATCAGGCGGCGGCTTTGGGTACAGGGTTAGCTGCACAACAAGTGGGTATTGCCACAGCTTATTGGTTGATCCCGATACTGGCGGTCTGGTTGTTCGGCACCGTCAGTTATTTCAGTTATTTGTTGCATAAGAAACACACAAAATCAGTGCAGATTTAACTTTTTTGCTGCATTTGTGGGTTTTATAACCAGTTCACTCTTGATTCTGAACGGCTTTAGGCGCATAACCTAAGGCCGTATGACCTGCAAGAAATCAGAGTATGACAACAAGTATCCAATGGGCAGAATTAGCCCGCGCTGCAAAAGCAGCATCCGAACAGGCTTATGCGCCTTACAGTAAATTCCCGGTTGGTGTCGCAGTTCAGGCCAAAAGTGGCAAAATTTATACTGGCTGTAATGTAGAAAATGCATCTTACGGCGGCACTATTTGCGCTGAACGTAATGCCATAGCTGCTGCTGTGGTGGCCGGGGAACGCCAGTTTGTTGGTCTGATGGTCTACACCCCCCAGGATCAGCTAACCCCACCTTGTGGGATCTGCCGGCAGGTCATTGCAGAGTTTTTTACTCCGGACAGCCCGGTGCGCAGCTGCAATCATTTAGAGCAACAACAGGAATGGACGCTGGAACAGTTATTACCCAGCGCCTTCACCCCCTTGTTTCTGGCCAATAGCAAAAAATTCTGAGTCTGGAGTACATGATGTTATTACCTCAGGAAATTATTAAACAAAAACGTAATGGCGGCGCTTTAACAGAAGCTGCTATTCAGCAATTTGTCCGTGGTTTAACGGATCAAAGTTTCAGTGAAGGCCAGACGGCGGCTCTGGCTATGGCGATTTATCTGAACGGTATGAGCACAGCAGAAACTGTGGCTTTAACCCGTGCTATGCAGCATTCAGGTGCAGTGATGAATTGGACTGATCTGCTCGATGGCCCTGTGGTGGATAAACACAGCACAGGTGGTGTAGGGGATAAAGTCAGTTTAATGCTGGCCCCTATGATTGCCGCTTGTGGTGCTTATGTGCCGATGATCGCTGGCCGTGGTTTAGGCCATACTGGCGGTACTATCGATAAGCTGGAAGCTATTCCGGGTTATCAGTGTCAGCAACCTTTGGATAAAATCCAGCAGCTGGTGAAACAACAAGGTTGTGTCATAGTGTCGCAAAGTGGCGAACTGGCTCCGGCTGACCGCCGTTTGTATTTAATCCGTGATGTCACAGCCACTGTCGAATCTATCCCGCTGATCACCGCTTCTATTTTGTCGAAAAAGCTGGCCGCAGGCCTGCAGGCGTTGACTATGGATGTGAAAATTGGCTCTGGCGCCATTATGAAAAATGTCGCGGATGCTTCAGCTTTAGCTAAAAGTATTGTCAACACCGCCAAAGGTGCAGGTGTGCCGACCCAGGCTTTATTAACAGATATGAACCAGACTTTGGGCGCTACAGCAGGTAACGCGCTGGAAATACTGGAAACCCTGGATTATTTGACCGGCAAATACCGCGAAGCCCGTTTGCATCAGGTGACTCTGGAACTGGGTGCCAGCATGTTGCAACTCGGTGGTTTGTTTAAAGATAAAGCCAGCGCTATCGCAGCTTTGGAGCAAAGTTTAACTTCAGGTAAAGCCGCGGAAATTTTCAGCAAAATGGTGGCTGCTCAGGGTGGACCTGCAGATTTGCTGGAAAAACCTGAGCTGTATCTGGCCAAAGCTAAAGTGGTGTTGGATATCAAAGCTCCGGTGGCTGGTTATCTGAATAAAGCTGACACTACTGCTATTGGTATGGCTGTAGTGCGATTAGGTGGTGGCCGTGCACACCCGGATCAGGTCATCAATATGGCTGTGGGTTTCAGTGATGTAAAAGCTTTGGGCACTAAAGTGGCTGCCGGCGATCTGCTGACACGGGTGCACGCTGATACAACGGAAGCGGCAGAACATGCAAAAGCTGAATACCTGGCTGCGTTAAGTATTGAGGCTACAGCTGGTGTTATTGATCCTATTATTCACTTAGTTATTGATTAACATAAAAATCGCAGGCAAAAGCCCAGGCAAAGAGCTTTTGCTTGCGACGAACGGCCTTGTCGCTGATCTTGTCATTTGTTACTGTACAGGCCTCTTTGCATGGAGGCTGGATGAAGAAGTTAAGTGCTTGTATTTTATTGATGTTTTGGGTTTTTGCAGCGTCTGCTCAACCTATGATGCAGTGGTACACCAGCCATTGGCCACCTTACCGTATCAGCGAAGGCCCTTATGCTGGCCAAGGCTCTTTTGATTTGTTGCTGAACCAGCTTATTGAAGCTTTGCCACAGTACCAACATAAGGTCCGTCAAATCCATCTTGCCCGCATTGTTAAAGTGTCGGCCTCCACCAACGAGAATCACTGCACCTTTGGTTTACGTTACACGCCAGAACGCGATAAACGGACCTATTTTTCTCAGCCAGCCGCTTTATTACCCAATCTGGCTATAAATACGCTGCAGCATAACAAACTCAAAATACTGAACCCGCAGCAGGCTGTGCAGATGAACAACCTGGTGAAAGATCCCGACCTGTTAGGCCTGATTGAAAATGACAGGGCCTATCCTGCTGTGATTGCAGCACAGATTAACAAAACTGGCAGTAATCTGGGCGGTAGTTCTATGACCACCATGAATCCGGCACAGTTGTTGGCTGCAAAACGGGTGGATTATGTGGTGGATTATCCAAACCGCTTGCGTTACTACAGCCTGGAAGCGGGGCAAGATCTCCGGCTGGAGTTCAGGCCTATAGCCGAAATTCCGGGTTTTTCGTACACCTATGTCAGTTGTTCAAAAACAGAGACAGGCAAAAGCTGGATTGCCGATATAGATATGGCGTTGAATGATTTAAAACAAAAACCTGAGTACAAAAAGGCTATGTATAGCTGGTTCTCAGAGCAGGAGCAGCAATTGTTGGAGCCGCATTACAGCGGATTTCAGCAAAGCCGGTCTTTTGTACCTGAGCAAGCTGAAACCCGCTTTAGTGAGTTGTAGTGCGTTGTTAATGCAGCTTTAAACGTGGTCTGATGATTTTATTGATTTTACCTATGACTGAAATCACCATAGTACGGAACCAACCGTGTAAGGCGACCTGATGCATACGGTATAACGAGATATAAGCCAGACGGGCGATCCGGCCTTCAATCATCATGGCGCCGCCGACCAGATTGCCCATCAGGTTTCCGACAGTGCCAAAGCGACTTAACGAAATCAGCGAACCATGGTCTTTGTACTGGTAAGCCGACTGCGGTTTACCTGCCAAAGCTGCGGTCAGGTTTTTTGCGACATGACTGGCCATCTGATGCGCCGACTGAGCCCGTGGTGGCACCCATTTGTTATCTGGTAACGGACAGCCTGCACAATCACCAATCACATAAATCTGACTGTCGATACTGCTTTGCAGGGTCGGTAATACCATCAGCTGGTTAATGCGGTTGGTTTCCAAACCATCTAAGTCTTTTAAAAAATCCGGGGCCTTAATACCAGCAGCCCAGACCATCAGCTCTGCCTGCAAATGTTCGTCCCCTAACTGCAGGCCGTGTTCGTCTGCTGCTGTGACTTTGGTACTGACCCGCACATCGACACCCAATTTGAGTAGTTCTTTATGCGCAGCCGCGGCAATACGCTCTGGCAAGGCTGGCAGAATACGGGGACCGGCTTCAATCACAGAGATTTTTAAGCGGTCACGTTTCATATCGTTAAAGCCATACGAATTCAGTTCAGCCGCCGCGTGGTGTAGTTCGGCGGCCAGTTCAACCCCGGTCGCTCCTGCACCTACTATGGCGATATTCAGATTCTCTTTCGGGTGTAAAGGCGAGTTCAGCTTTAAATAGGCTTCCAGCAGACGACGATGGAACCTGTTGGCCTGTGACGGGCTGTCGAGGAAAATACAATGGTCCTGAACACCTGGTGTATTAAAGTGATTCGACACACTGCCAATGGCAAGTACCAGATAATCATAAGGAATACGACGTTCTTCCAGCACCACTTCACCACTTTCATCCAGTACAGGCGCTAAAGTGACCTGCCGCTCTGCTCTGTTCAGGCCGGTAAAAGTGCCCAGCTGAAAGTCAAAGCCATGAGCTCTGGCGTGAGCGCGATAGGTGACCTGATCTATATCCACATCCAGAGTGCCGGTTGCTACTTCATGCAATAAAGGTTTCCAGATATGAGTCGGGTTTCTGTCAATCAGGGTAATAGCCGCTTTGCCCTTGCGGCCAAATTTATTACCAAGGCGGGTTGCCAGTTCCAGTCCACCAGCGCCACCACCAATGACTACGATTTGCGGGGTTGTCATCTGCTTTTTCTCACATAAAAAAAACCGGCAACAAGGCCGGTTTTGGGGGGTTAACTATTTTTTTGCCGTTTCATGGCTTCGAAAAACTCGTCGTTGGTTTTAGTCATCGACAGTTTATCGATCAGGAATTCCATGCAGTCCGTTTCATCCATTGGATTAAGGATTTTGCGCAGGATCCACATTTTTTGTAATTCTTCCGAGGAGGCCAGCAGTTCTTCACGACGGGTGCCTGAGCGGTTGAAATCAATGGCCGGGAACACACGACGCTCTGCAATTTTACGCGACAGGTGCAATTCCATGTTACCTGTACCTTTAAATTCTTCGTAAATCACTTCGTCCATTTTCGAACCCGTATCAACCAGAGCCGTGGCGATAATGGTTAAACTACCACCTTCTTCCACATTACGGGCTGCACCGAAGAAACGTTTTGGTTTGTGTAAAGCGTTGGCATCCACACCACCTGTTAATACCTTGCCTGAGCTTGGGATCACAGTGTTGTAAGCGCGGGCTAAACGGGTGATAGAGTCGAGTAAAATAATAACGTCTTTTTTGTGCTCGACTAAACGTTTGGCTTTTTCGATCACCATTTCAGCTACCTGGACGTGACGGCTGGCTGGTTCGTCGAAGGTAGAGGCAACCACTTCGCCTTTCACCAGACGTTGCATCTCGGTCACTTCTTCCGGACGCTCATCGATCAGCAACACCATCAGCACACATTCTGGGTAATTGGCGGCTATAGACTGGGCGATGTTTTGCAGCAGTATAGTTTTACCAGCTTTTGGTGGTGCCACAATCAAACCACGCTGACCACGGCCAATAGGGGAAGCCAGATCCAGTACACGGGCTGTGATGTCTTCTTTACTGCCGTTGCCACGTTCCATCCGCAAACGGGAATTGGCGTGCAGCGGCGTTAAGTTTTCAAACAAAATTTTGTTACGGGCTTGCTCAGGGCGTCCGAAGTTCACTTCGTTCACTTTCAGCAAGGCAAAATAACGTTCACCTTCTTTTGGCGGGCGAATTAAGCCAGAAATTGTGTCACCAGTACGCAGGTTAAAGCGTCGGATTTGACTTGGAGAGACGTAAATATCGTCCGGGCCAGCCAAATAAGAGCTGTCAGAAGAACGCAGGAAACCGAAGCCATCGGTCAGAATCTCGACAACACCATCACCAAAAATCTCTTCACCGTTTTTGGCGTGGGATTTTAAGATAGCAAAAATAATGTCTTGTTTACGTAAGCGGGCCATGTTTTCCAGGCCCATAGACTCGGCTAAATCAACCAGCTCGTTAATCGGCTTCAGTTTTAGTTCGGTTAAATGCATATGATGGGTTCTTGTTGGTCAAACAGAATTAAATTGCTTATCGCTGATTAAAAGGAAGTAGGCTTAGGTTTAGTCAACGGAAAAGCGTGGTTACAGGGATTTGTTGCTGCGTTACACATTAGCAGGATAATTTTCAGTCGTCCAGCCGTAAAAAACAAAAAGGCGTATAAAAAATACGCCTATTTGTGACTGACTTAGATGTTGCTGTCTAAAAACTCTTTTAATTGAGTTTTAGATAAAGCGCCAACTTTAGTTGCTGCAACCTGACCATTTTTGAATAACAGTAAGGTTGGGATACCACGAATACCAAATTTTGGTGGTGTGCCAGGGTTGTGGTCGATGTTGACCTTAGCCACTGTCACTTTACCTGCGTATTCTTGCGCGACTTCGTTGAGGATAGGTGCAATCATTTTGCACGGACCACACCACTCAGCCCAAAAATCGACCAGCACAGGGGCAGCAGCTTTTAACACGTCGGCTTCGAAGCTGTCGTCTGACACCTGCAGAATATGTTCACTCATTTCATTCTCCAATTGCTTTGGGCGTATCTATAAAAAAGTATTGTCAATTTTATCCGGACTGTTTCTTATTGCAAGCGTAACGGTTATGCTTAGCGCGTATGAATAAAACACACTTAACTCAGCATAAATTTGCCGATTTCGCATTGGCTCCACAGGTTCTTGCCGCTTTGGCCGCGCAAGGTTTTGACCATTGTACCCCAATCCAGGCTCAATGTTTGCCTCTTGCGTTGGCTGGCAAAGACATTGCGGGCCAGGCTCAAACAGGTACAGGTAAAACTCTCGCCTTTCTGACGGCAACTTTCCATCATTTGTTAACCCATGAGCCTAAGGCTAAAGGGCAACCTCGTGCCATCATTATGGCTCCTACGCGTGAACTGGCTGTTCAGATCCATCATGACGCTCAGGCTTTGGCCAAAACATCCGGCTTAAAGCTTGCTTTGATTTATGGGGGCGAAGGGTACGATTCTCAACGCCAGATGCTGGAACAAGGCGCAGATATTTTAATTGGTACTACGGGCCGCCTGATTGATTACTTAAAGCAAGGCCTGTACGACCTGTCACAAATTCAGGTGGTGGTGCTGGATGAAGCCGATCGTATGTTCGATTTAGGTTTTATCAAAGACATCCGTTTTATGTTCCGTCGTATGCCACCTGTGACTGAACGTTTGAGCTTATTGTTTTCTGCTACTTTGTCCTACAAGGTGCAGGAACTGGCCTTTGAGCAGATGAACCAGCCCGTGCATATTCATGTGGCGCCTGAACAAATGACCGGCTCTCGTATTTCCGAAGAATTATTTTATCCGTCAGACGAACACAAAATGAAGTTGTTACTGACGCTGATGGAAGAAGAATGGCCGGATAAAGCCATTGTTTTTGCTAACACCAAACACTGCTGTGAAGATATTCACGCCTGGCTCGAGGCCGATGGTCACCGTGTTGGTTTACTGACAGGTGATGTGATCCAGAAAAAACGTTTACGTATTCTGGAGGATTTTACCAGCGGTAAACTGGACATTCTGGTGGCGACAGATGTTGCCGCCCGTGGTTTGCATATTCCTATGGTTAGTCATGTATTTAACTACGACTTACCGGACGATTGTGAAGACTATGTGCACCGTATTGGTCGTACCGGCCGGGCCGGTGAAAGTGGCAAAGCCATCAGTTTTGCCTGTGAGCGTTATGCATTAAACCTGACAGCCATTGAAGACTATATCCGTCATGCTATCCCTGTCACTCAATACGACACTTCGGCGTTACTGGAGGATTTGACCGTGCCAAAACCGCGGGTCAGACGCCGTCCGGGACAAGCACGCAGTGGTGGAAGACCCAATCAGAATGGGCCAAGAAACCCCCGTAGCCGCCCGCGCTAAGTCTATGGACAGCGCAGGAAAACCGACACAGCATAATGATATTTATGCTGTGATCGATCTCGGCTCCAATAGCTTTCATATGTTGATGGTGAAAGTGGTGGGGGGCAGTGTTCAGGTGATAGGCCGGGTCAAACGCAAAGTGCGTTTGGCCGCAGGTTTAAACGACAGTTTAGTCTTAAGCAAACAAGCCATGACCCGGGGTTGGGAATGCCTGGCTTTGTTTGCTGAACGTCTGCAAGATATTCCTTCTGCCAATATCCGCATAGTCGGTACCGCCACACTGCGGTTAGCCCGTAACGTCAAAACCTTTCTGGCTGAAGCTGAAGCTATTTTAGGTCAGCCTATTCAGGTGATTTCCGGCGAAGAAGAAGCCCGTATTATTTATCTGGGTGTGGCTCATACCTCCAATTGTGACTCCAATCGTCTGGTGATCGACATAGGCGGCGCTTCGACTGAAATCATAGTGGGGCAGGGCTTTCAGCCGATTTTATTGTCCAGTCTGAATATGGGCTGCGTGACCTTTCTGGAACGTTATTTTGAAAATAACGAATTAAGCGAAGCCAACTTTAATGCCGCTATAGCCGCAGCTGAACATGAAATCCGCACTATCAGTGATCAGTACCTGCAGCAGGGTTGGCAAAATGCCGTAGGAGCGTCCGGCACAGTGCAGGCGATGCAGGAAATTTTAGTAGGTCAGGGCAAAGATGAAGTGATTACCTTGCCACGACTGGAAGCTATTATGCAGCAGGCTTTGGCTTGTGGTCATATGGACCAGCTTAATTTACCCGGCTTAGCTCAGGAACGTAAACAGGTCTTTCCTTCCGGCTTAGCTATATTAATAGCGCTGTTTCGGGTGCTGAATATCAGTGGCATGACGCTGTCCGGTGGCGCTTTGCGGGAAGGTGTCTTGTACAGCATGCTGCCACAGTTACAGCATCAGGATGTCAGAGCCCGTACTATGCAAAGCATGATGGTGCGGTATTACATCGACCAGCAACATGCAGAGCGGGTGGCGGATATGGCCGCGACTTTGGCCGACCAGCTGCATCAGCAATGGAATTTAGCCAGTTTCGAAGGTTTAGCCATGTTGCGCTCAGGCGCTTTATTGCATGAGCTTGGCCTGCTGATCGAATACAAAAACCATCACCACCACGGTGCTTATATTATCAGCCATGCCGAGTTGCCTGGCTTTACCCGGGCGCAGCAGCAGTTGCTGATGGCACTGGTATACAATCACAGAGCCGATATTCATAAAGAGATTCTGTCGAAACAAACCATGACCTCAGTGCTGTTGGCTGTGCGGTTAACCCGTTTATTGCGGCTGTCGGTGATTTTGTCGATGCGACGCCGGCATGAAGTCTTGCCGGAGGTACAAATCACAGCGCAAGCTGAAGCTTTGACTTTAACTTTGCCCGAAGGCTGGCTCGATCATCACCCGCTGATGCGTGCCGAGCTGGAGCAGGAAATGCTGTATCAGCAACAGGCTGGCTGGCAACTGGCTATAGAATAAAAAAAGGCCAGAGTGGTTTGCTCTGGCCCCTGAATCACTACACTTAGTTTAGCGTTTTAATCTTCTGCTTACCGGTACTAACAACAACATCAGGCTGAACCAGCTTAAACTGCCGCTGCTGTTCTTTTGTGGTGCTTTCAGCGCTATGCTGACAGTTGCTGTGGCTGTGCTGTCATCTTCTGCACTGCTGGCTTTTAATTGCAACACTATAGTGCTGTCTTGCTGCACTTCCGGTGCCTTCAGGCTTACAGTGCCTGTTTTATCTCCAGTTAATGCTACTGTCGGACCTGAAGTTTGAGTCCACTGATAGCTGACGGCTTCAGTTCTGCTGCTGACCGCTGCAACAGAGACTGTATCCCCTGCTTTTGCAGTCAGGCTGGCATTGGTCTGGCCGTTAATGCTGAGCTTTAGTTCAGAGAGTACCTTCACTGCAGGGGCCTGAATCACAGCGGATGTATCATTTTGCTGATACTGTAATGACCAGTTAATTTCGCCCAGTAGCCCGGTATTCGCAGGGGTTAAAGTCAGATCGATAGTCTGAGCTGCAGCGCCAGCGGCTTGTGTCAGTTCGATGATATTGCCATCCACCGCAGAACCTGAAAGGGTCCAGCCTGTGGGGACCTGAGCTTCTAACTCCAGCGTTCTGGCTTGCTCTGAGCTGTTAGCGGCAAGCTGCAATTGATAACTTAAAGCTTTGCCTGCCAGTTCAGTCGTTTTGCTGCTGTTCAATTTGACTAAGCTGGCATGTTGTTGCAGGTTTATTTGCAATACGGAAGCTAAGTCTCCTTGTGGATTGGTCAGCACTGTATCCGCTATCCAGAACTCATCTGTGTCACTTTCAGGTAATTGCCAGTCCAGTTTGAGGCTGTATTCAGTCGCAGACGATGGCACAACACTGACTTGCAGATTATCTGCCTGTTCTGCGCTGTCTGATTGCGCGACACTGATTTCAATCTGATCCGTTGCACCTGGTGCACTGCCCTGGAAATTATGCACAGCCAGCCAGTAACGACCTGGTTCAGGTAAGGTGAGATTACAAAGTTCATTATTATCAGGACCTGTGCTCTCACAAATCATACCAAAGAACTCCTGGGAAGTACCTGATGCGTCAGGGCGACCATTAAGGTTTAAATCCCGGCCTATATAGAAGTCCAAATCCTGAGTTGTGGTTTTAAGCACAGAGACATAAATTCGTTGCGTATCAGTGGTGAATTGCAATGGAATTGAGTATGTAGACTCGGTTGTGCTGGCCCAGTCGTTGCCTGAAGGTTCGGTTAG
Organism: uncultured Chromatiaceae bacterium; assembly: GCA_946482615.1. The sequence goes on from CAMLSF010000018.1 coordinate 16,167, forward strand.
CGGAGCTTTTAGTTCAAAACTATGTTTTTGAGCTTTTGTCAGACCGATACTTTGCACTGTCAATTCTGCCGGTGACGTGGCTGAAATAAAACCTGACACCAGAGCTGAGCCAGACCCCTGTTGTGCTGTCAGTTTGCTTTGCTCCGGGCCAACCCCTGCTTTAAATTTAACAGATACAGGCATTTTCAGCTTTTGTTGACCTTCAGTCAGTACCAGTGACGCGAATTGCCAGCCTGTTCTGCTTTGGGCGTTAAAGCGTGCAGTAATCACCAGTTCCTGCGATTCACCTTCAGCTAAGCTGAAACTTGCCGGGCTGACACTGATATCCATAGCACCCTGAATCATTTGTGCGCTGCTTTGCCAGCTTCCCGCTTTGGTGGCTGTCACTGTGCGGGTCCAACTGCAACTTAATAAACAATCCGCCTGTACTAAACTTGGAATATTTAATGCTGTTGGGTCGCCGCCCTGATTTGGATCTGCAGCCAGATATTCCTCTTTGCTGATATCCAGCAATAAACCTGCTTTCGCAGCTTCATGCACCTGTACCATGCCAGCACCCATTTCAAAAGGTGTGGCTTGTTCAGTGGTGCCATCCAGATTGTCGTCCTGGCGAACTGAAGTATTGGCCGTCAGCATTAAGGCTGACTGTGCCTGAGCAGGCGTCCAGTCCGGATGCAGGGCTTTTAATAAAGCTAAAGCGCCGGCTACATGAGGGCTGGCCATGGAGGTACCATCCAGCATGCCAAAGTCGGCTTCTGCTTTGCTATTGTTATAAGGCTGGTATCTGGCGTAGGCCGCATAAATGCCAACCCCCGGAGCTGATAAAGCCGGAGTCAGGTAGCTGTCATAAGGCAATGCCGGGCCACGTGAAGAGAAACCACCTAAGATGCTGCCTTTGTCAGCATCCTGGGTCATTTCAGACGCACCTATACTGACCTGGATACCGGCAGTGGTCAGTTCTGTCAATAAGGTCGCACCGTCTTCTGTATTGAGGTGGATAGCCGGTAAGGAATGCAGATCCGGATCTACCGTATCAGCGCCCCCTTCAAGGTTAATCAACACCATACCCAAAGCACCACCAGCCTTAACATTACGGCCTTTTTCTACCCGTGCAATTTCACCGCGGCGACATAACACAATTTTGCCGTCAAAAGTGCCGGCAGCAAAAGGCCGCATACAGTTGCCGTCACCACCTGTGCTGGCGTCGACTAACAAACCGCTGATAGCCGATGTTGCACCTTTACCCGTCAGTACTTTGCCACTTGGCAGGCTGATGGTTTTATCGGTAAAAGCACGGTCATGAGTGGCTGCTGCAACGGACGTCAGCCAGGGGGCATTGCCCGGGCTGCGCACAGTGCTGGCGTCAGGGCCTGAGTTACCTGCTGATGTTGCGACATGCAAGCCAAAAGCTCTGGCATTTAAAAACGCCAGACTTTGAGTGGATGTCCATGGGTCCTGCACCGGTCCGCCAACAGAATAGTTGATGACTTGCACACCATTAGCTATGGCGTGCTCTAAAGCTTCGATAGCTAAGTCGGTGTAACAACCAGCCAAATCATCGTCACCCTGACCTGGTAAACATACCTGATAGGAGACAATGTTGGCATGAGGGGCCACACCACTGACCATAGGGAAACGGAACTCCGCTTCATCTCCTACCGGGTTAATAGCAGGCACCTGATACAACACGTTACCTGCGACAGTAGCTGCGACATGGCTACCATGGCCATTAAAGTCATAACCAATCTGAGTACGCTCAGCTAAGTCAGCGTATTTAGGGTCCGATAAAAGTGGGTACTGACTAATGATGCCAGGGAAACTCACTACTCCTATCAGTTTATCGTTACAGTACTGAGCATAGATCTGGCAGTCGCCCAGATAGTTGCCTTCGCCTAAAGGGTTTTGGTGATCATAGCCATCAGCTCCTACATCAGCAAAGCTGGCGTGATCGGTGTTAATACCTGTATCCAGAATACCCACTATGACGTTTTCACCTTTGGTGGCTGTGATACCCTGCTCACCAGCCCATACTTTGGCTGCGCCAATGTAGTTGGGGCCTGAGTCTGTCATCAGATAATGCATCTGACGCTTTTCTACCGCTTCTATACCGGGCTGTTTAGCGAGTTCTTTTGCGGTATCGGCATCCATTTTGACCACTGCAGCGTTGACGCTGTATTGATAGGTGGTCAGTGTCTGCAGTGGACGTTTTAAGGTTTTGCTGGCTTGCTGCAACTGAGTTTGTTGCTGACGCTTTAATTGCTGTACATAACTTCTGCTGCCGGCGGATTTGGCGTTCAGCGTACCTTGAGTGGCTAAGGCTGAATTGGCCAGAGCCGGCGCAGTAAAACGGACAAAATAGACATCGTCAGATGCAGCAGATAAGGCTTTTTCCGTGGCTGCCGTCACTTTATTGAGTGTATTGGGCAGTGCATCATCACTGGTTGTCTGTGCTGCTAATAGCGGGCTTATGGCCGCTATTGCTAAATAAAAACTCTTGTATTTCATAAACTAACCTTTATTGTTTGTGGCTCCCCAAAGGAGCCTTTGTCGGATTCAGTTAAATGGTGCGACGCTGAACTAAACGCACAAACCCAGCCATTACCAGCAGAACTAACCATACATAATTGATACTGCCGCCTGAGCTTTTAGCCGGAGCTTCAGGCACCGTCAGTTTAAGTTCGGCTGTGGTTTTATGGTCGCCATCCGTGGCTGTGATAGTAATGGTGCTGCTTTGGGATACAGTGCCATGTAATAACTTCTGTTCTGCGTTGTACTTTAAACCTGCAGGTAAAGCACTCAGGCTCAATGTCAGGCTGTCGTTGTCTGCATCACTGAACCAGTCTTGCAAAGACACTGATAGTTCCTGTTCGGCCGTCAACGAGTAACTGGTTTGTGCTGTACTGGATAGTTGCGGGGCGTTGTCATTGATATTTTGTAGCTTAATAGTGACAGGCACCGCAGATGAGTTGAGATCATCTCCTAAGCGCGCCTGCACTTTAAAGGTCAGTTCCGCTTGGGTTTCGAAGTCCAAAGTGTCGGCATTGGCCACCAACAATTCGCCCTCAGGAGTTAAACGAATCGGACTACCCGGAATGGCGTCCACTATAGCTAACAGATGTTTGCGATCTGATTCCAGTTCACCACCTTCGGCAAAATAACCAAAGCTATCCAGTTGCACAAAACCCAGGCTGGTGCCTGTTGCTGTGTGCTCAGTGGTCAGGAACTGCTGACCTGCTCTTGGTGTGGCGATAGAGGTTTTCGCGTCCCCCATTTTTATATCTGCAGTTAAATTGAAGTTGGAGTCCAAAGCCATCAACATAAAACCTTTGCCGCAGGTATAACCAAAACCGCAATTGCCTTCATTGATACCAGTAAGGGTGGCGGACTGCCCCGGAGCTAAAGTTAAGCGCTCAGAGTAAACACGATCGGGTTCGGCTACAGGTGCCGGGCTTAATAAAACGCGGTTGGACTGGTTGTCGATTTTTTCAATCAAATTACCAAACCAGTCATATTCATAAGTAATATGAATAGCGCCCATATTAACCGGGTTAAACTGCATGATAGGTTCGTGGGCATCGGGGAAAGCATCGCGGTCTGTGCTGACGATATAACCTAAGTTATGATTTAAATCTTCTGGCGCAATACCCCAGGGTTCCAGCTCTTCCAGGCAATATTCCACTAAAACATTACTACTATCACTGGTAAAGCGGACAGGCAATTTAGTGGGTTTATAGCGGGCGTTTGGGTTATTAAAATCATATTCCATACTCAGATCAGTGTAATAACCCACAGGCTTACCTGTTGTGAAATCAATACTGACATAACCACGGAGCAACACGTCAGCTTCCGTTCTGTTGACTAATACCTGATTGGCTGGCAGCGTGGCATTATTGGCAGTAAAGTCGTGTTTCAGAATTTCCCATGCGACCAGTGCGTCTCCGCGTTCAATATAACTGGAGGTCGCCAGCTCTTTAGCCTGGAAAAAACTGGTGGCGATAGAAAACTTCTGGCCGCTGCTGCAACTTGCTTCCGGAAATACGCCATTACCTACAGCTTTGAGTACAGCACCTTCAGAGTCTTCCAGATGCAAAGGCATAGCCGTGCGTTGTCTTAAGGTCGGGTAAACCGCATATTCGACAGTTTTATCTGAGGTATTTTTGAAATCCTGCGCCAATACTTTGTAGTTATCAAAATACTTAGCTCCTATGGTGGAGCGATAACCGTCTAACGACAGATATTCTGCAAAGCTCGAATAGTTTTTCTGAATATCAGCTTTGGTTCTGGCCCGTACCTGCCAGGCCAGCTGACTGCTTGGTTGGCCGTCGCTGCTCAGTTGAATATAACCATCCAGTTCAGTTTCGCGCCATTTTTCTGCACTGTAGTCGTTACCTGTCAGCATGGGCCAGTTAGCCAATAACGCAGAGTCTATAGTCAAACTAACCGGTACTAAAGTTGAGCGGCCTGCACCAATAGTGACCGAAGTGGCATGTTGCCAGCTTAAGGCTTTATGACGTTCTGGTTGATTGGCATTGACTGCAATTTTGTAGGTTAATGCCTTGTCGGTTAAATTCCTCAGATAAATATGGCGTGTTAAGGTGGTGCTCTGATTGGCTGGTACTTCCTGTAAACCAAAGTTAATCCCGGTTTGGCTGGTGTCTGCATCCCAGGCTAGTAAAGGACTTTTTTGTGCTGAGGTTACATTCACTAATCCATGGCCTATCCAGCTGACTTCAGCCTGATCTGCGCCATCAGGAGTTTTCACTGCTGAATCTGCTGTGGTGTTGATCAGTGCTTTTAGCTCGACACCAGATAACTGTGGATGCCTGGCTTTTAACACTGCTGCAGTGGCTGCGGCATGAGCTGCAGCATAAATAGAACCTTGGGCTGTGGCTGTGGCTTCACCCGAACCCACCGCTGCACCGGTAATATCTTTGGCCTGGGCTATGACGTCTGGTTTTAATAACTCCAGTTCACCACGAACAGGACCGTGAGGTGAGTTGGCGTCAATTTTTATGATGTCACCATCATGATAAGCAGAGCCTACCGCTAAAGCCGAAGGAGCTGTTGCCTGATAAGGGGTTGCGAAGCGATTTGATGATTCAAATTCCCCTTGCGCTACTACTACCAAAGCGCCAGTACTGGCAGCACGCTGAATAGCAGCAGGGTAAAGAGAAAGCTGGTCGCCACTACTATCTTTCTGGCTATAAATACCATGGCCATAAAACTGGAAATCCAACAAAATCACATCAGCTTTATCTGACAAATCACCGTCACCATTTGGATCCAGTGCCCACTCCATCGCTCTGGATAAAATGGCGTGATCCGGTCCTGCCAGGTAAGCAATTTCGCCGTTTTCCGCCATAATGCTGTACATTTTACCGGCACGAATTTCTGCTGCCGGTACTAACTGATGAATATACGACGCCAGCAAGGTGCCGCGACCTGTAGGGTAAGCCCCACCAGGTATTTCATAGACTAAATCAGATTCGATAGGGTTATCGTCATAACCAAAGCTGGCATCCGGGTGGTCGGAAATAAAATCACGGCCTGAGGTCACTACAGCGGTTGGAAAGCCTTTGTAGGGGCCTCCCGCATTTCTGATGGCTTGCTGATAGGCTTCGGCTGTACCTGTGCCTCCTAATAACTTGTGAGTGTAATCCACACCTGTAGATAAAACGGCCACAGTCACCCCTTTGCCACCATCCACGCCTGCCAACGCGGCCGGCAGTTCTGCGGACGCAGCAAATTTATGCAGCTGTTGCGGAACAGGTTGTGTGCTGAGTAACTGGGCTTTTAAAGCGGGGTCAAGTTTGGTGACTTTTTTCACCTCAGCTAAAGATGTTAATTGCGCAGCTTGTTGTTCGGACAGTTCGACAGAGACCTGATTATCAAACAGTACACTTTGTCCCAGCACTTTGATCTGACCAAACTGGTTTTTCAGACGGCTGATAAATTCTGCCTGTTGTTTTTTGATGGCCTGATGCTGAGCTTTATCGACCTGGCCTTGTTGCAAGGCGCTGTCGAGTTTCAGCTCTATGTTGTACACAGCTATAGCATCTGTGGCTGTCGTGGTGGTCGCAAAAGGCTTTTGTTCTGACTGAGACGGCAGATGAGCCGTCTCTGCCAAAGCAGGAGTTGACGACAGCGCCGCCAGTATAGCCCCCGCCAGACTGTGAATAGTTCTTGGCATGGAATCCTCTCTAATATGTTGCACCTGGAATTAGGTTTTTTTAGTTATTGTGTTGTCTTTTTCGGGCAAAACTATATGACCGGGAGATGACAGGCTGACGCTAACAAAACAGCGGATTATGGCTCAATAGAGGTGTTCTCAGTTTTCTGTCGAATATATATCTTTTAATTATCTATTCTTTATTTATCATATAGTTACATTGTCCCTTTTGTGGTTATGCCAACATTTTTTAACGGCATAAAACATTGGATTACAGTCATTAACAATATGCTGGCCCGGGTTGTCTTTATTAGCATTGACACTGCGTGAGGCGCTGTTATACAAGTGCAGAAACCCATTAGAAAAAGTATAAAGTTTGCGCCTTTATGACAGGATTTTATGTTGCCCGATTTCGCTGATGTAGTGCTTGGACCTTGTCGGATCCAGAGTGATAATCACAAAATTTCCGGACCACTTTCCGAAGTGCAACTGCCCGCACGTGTGTTTGAAGTTCTGCAGTATTTAATTCAGCATCAGGACAGAGCAGTGAGTCGGCAAGAGCTTATTCAGTGCATTTGGTCAGGCAATGATGCGGTAGGACAAAAGGGTCTGACCAATGCGATATGGCAACTACGTAAAGCTTTTGAGCAGACGGGGGCAGAGCAGGAGCTGATACTTACCATTGCCAAAACCGGTTATGAGTTGGCGGTACAACCTCAGCCTGTTCATCCTGACTATCGAATCAATCAGATTAAAACTGTAGCCTCTTCCATGCGCTGGATTTGGTGGTTGCTCGGTTTAAGTATGGTCGTGGTTATATTGCTGTTATGGTTCAACCGACAGCAAACAGCTCCAATTGACACCGTACTAAAACCCGATATCCGGCCACGTCAGCTCACGTCTTTGCTGGGTGTGGAGGAGATGCCCATTTTTAGTCGTGATGGCCGTTATATGGCCTTTATGGCGGACGCTCCGGGTCAGGCGCCAGGGATTTTCCGATTGGATTTGCAACAGATGAACAAAGCCGCTGAACGTCTGACGCCAGAGCATCAGTATGCGACAGCTCCAGCCTGGTCACCTGATCAACAACAACTGGCCTATCTTGAAGTTCAGCAGAATGACTGTCAGGTAAGAGTGTTGGATTTGGCCTCGAAGCAAAGCAAAACCTTAGCCAATTGCTTCCATCAGCATTTACAAAACACCTTATCCTGGTCTGCCAGCAACAATATGCTGGCCTTTGCTGCGGTGAATGAGCTGGGTGGGGTCAATATCCAGGGCCGTGATATGAACACAGGACGCATGGAGCGGTTGTCATCTCCCCGTGCTGATACACAGGATTATCCACTGGCTTTTGCCAATCACAGCGCTCAGCTCGCTTATGTCCGCCAGACCAAACATCTGGGCATGATTTATCTGCGAGAAAGTGATGGCAGTAGCAGAGCCTTAACTAAAGAGCCTTTGTATATCTATTCTCTGGCCTGGAGTCCGGACGATAAATTCCTGTATTTCAACAGCGTTTGGCAAGGTGAATTGTCGATTTTACAAATCTCAGTTCAAACAGGACAAATTACCCCGCTGTCTTATGTCAAAGCGCCTGGCCGTATCGCGGTCAGACTTGGTCCTCAGCCTGAGCTGGTGTACACCCAATACAATAGTGAAGAGCAGTTGTATCGTATTAAGAAGGGACAGGAACCCGTGTTGATGCCCAAAACTTTGGGTCGTGAACTGTATCCAGAGTACACAACCACTTCGGATCAACTATTGTTTATGTCCAGTCGTAGTGGTCGTTTTGATTTATGGCATTCTGATTTAGCCCAAACCAAGGTGCAGCGGGTACATACTACTTATGAAGGGCTGGTGGATATCGCCAGTCTGGCACCGGACGGCGAGCGTTTTGTGGTACCTGCACGCAGCAACGAAAATGAACCAGTCCAGCTTTATCTTGGCACCTTGTCTGGGCCGGATTTTAAGCCCGTCAGCGAAAAACCTTTTGAAAGCCAGCATGCCAGTTGGAGCCGAGACAGTCGAAGTTTATATTTCAGCTCAAATATCAGTGGTGATTGGCAGATTTGGCGCCTGGATTTGCAATCCGGTATTTCGCAGCAACATACGGTGAAAGGCGGTATCTTTGCCCGTGAAGCACCGGATGGCCGGCTGTTGTATGTGAAAGCTTTAACAGGCGGTATTTGGCTGCAGGATCAAAAAGGTGGTGAACAGCTACTGGTGCCAGAGTTGGCTGAAGTAGACTGGGGCAATTGGTTGGTGGATGAAAAGGGGATTTATTATCTGCAGCGTTTGCCTGACGCCGATTTATGGATGTTTAAAGCCTGGGGCCAAAGCTTGAGTGAGGAGTTATTCAGAGTTCCGGGGCGCAGCATTAAAACCAGCCGTTCTGTCACTGCAATCAGTGAGGACGAGTTTGTCCTGTCTATGTATGGGCGCAGAGAAGCCAACTTAATGGCAGTACCACTGATAGCTCAGTAGCACTGCCGGAATTGATAAGAAGTTTTACTTTTGTTGCAACCAGATGGCGGCTTTTTTCGCGAAATAAGTCAGGATGCCGTCGGCACCTGCACGTTTAAAGGCCAATAAAGATTCCATCACTATGGCTTCTTCCGCCAGCCAGCCGTTTTGGATGGCGGCCATATGCATGGCGTATTCACCACTGACCTGGTAGGCAAATGTTGGCACTCCAAATTCGTCTTTCACCCGGCGCACTATATCCAGATAAGGCATACCTGGCTTGACCATCACCATGTCTGCACCTTCCTCCAGATCCAATGCGACTTCACGTAAAGCTTCGTTGCTGTTGGCCGGATCCATCTGATACGACTTTTTATTGCCGCCTTTTAAGTTACCGGCAGAGCCTACTGCATCACGGAAAGGACCATAATAAGCAGAAGCATATTTGGCTGAGTAGGCCATAATTTTTGTGTTTACAAAACCTTCGGCTTCCAAAGCCGAACGGATGGCACCAATACGGCCATCCATCATATCGGATGGGGCTACTATGTCTGCGCCGGCTTCAGCATGTGACAGCGCCTGCTTCACCAGAATGTCTGTGGTGATGTCATTCAGTACATAACCCTCTTCATCAATAATGCCGTCTTGCCCATGAGTGGTAAAAGGGTCCAAAGCAACATCGGTGATTACGCCCAGCTCTGGTACATGTTGCTTTAACATCCGCACCGCCCGCTGAGCTAAAGCATCCGGGTTATAGGCTTCTTCTGCCAGCAACGATTTTTTTTCTGCAGCTGTCACAGGAAAGATAGCAATGGCAGGAATACCTAAAGCGGCCAGCTCTTTGGCTTCTTCCAGCAGTAAATCCAAAGATAAACGCTCAATGCCTGGCATTGAAGGGATGAGCTGGCGTTGATTTTCGCCTTCGACGATAAACATTGGATAAATTAAATCGTCTACTGTCAGACGGTTTTCAGCCATTAAACGACGACTGAAATCGGACTGGCGCATACGGCGTAAACGGCTGGCAGGAAAATATTCGTTAAACTGACCCATCTGGAGTCTCCTGTACTGGGATCACAACTTGAGACAAGGCTGAGCACACTACCTTGTTTCGACCTTCATTTTTCGCCTGGTACAAAGCTGTATCTGCGGCCTGAATATAGTCGGCGCTGACGCTGTTCATCTCCGCCACAGCTGCATAACAGCCAATACTGACACTGATAGACAGCTCCAGCTCTTCATACTGAATACGTTGATTTTCCAGACAAAACCGCACTTGTTCTGCTAACGCTGTGGCGCCGTCCTTGTCTGTGTTTGGTAATATGATGGCAAACTCTTCGCCCCCGTAACGGCACAAATGATCGGTGCTGCGTTTAAGTTCTTGCTGCAGACAGCGGGCTACTTCTTTAATGACTAAATCACCCACCAGATGACCATGATTATCATTAAAGGCTTTGAAGTGGTCGATATCTATCATCAAAAGAGCCAAAGTGCTGCGTTCACGGCGACTGCGTTTAATTTCCGCACTAAGCTTTTGATCAAAAAAGGCTCTGTTACGGACTCCGGTTAAAGCGTCTCTGGTGTTTTGTTGTTCCAGCAGCTTATTTTTGTCGGCCAGTTCAGTCAGTGTGATCTGTAATTCAAGCGTGCGTTGCTGAATGCTGTCTTCCAGCTGATCCGCCACAGTCATCTGCCATTTTTTTTGCTGCAGGTAAAACAGCAGCCAGGCCAGCAAAGCGGTCAGCACAGCCCCTGCCAGCGCTCCTGCAAGCAGGGCAGGCCATTGTTGTAACAACGAATTAATCACCATGGAGTAAGTCCTGTGGCAAGTTAAATAGCCTGCAGCTGTTTTGCCAGCTGATCTGTGCGATTTGTTCTGGCTGATACCCGGTAACCAGCGCTATATACCTTACTATTTCAGACAGGTACATAGGTTCGTTGCGTCTGTTTTTGGGTTTTTGTGCCAGGGTCCGGGGTAGCAGATAAGGGGCATCGGTTTCTATCAACAGCCGGTCTAAAGGTAAATATTGCATGGCTTGCAGCAACTGGAGATGACGTCGCTCGTCACACAACCAGCCTGTGATACCTATATGCAATCCCAGATCGAGATAAGAGCGCATTTGTTGTTGATCGCCGGTAAAACAGTGCGCTACACCATGCTGAATTTTATGTTGCTTTAACAGGGCCAGTTGAGTATCGAAGGCGTCTCTTTCGTGCAAGTACACCGCTTTGTTCAGCTGTTTTGCCAGAGCTAATTGCTGCTCGAATACAGCAATTTGCTGATGTCGCGGCGAAAAGTCCCTGTTGAAATCCAGCCCGCATTCGCCTATGGCTACGACTTTGTCATGAAGTGTTAACTGGCTTAACTGCTGCAACCAGTTGTCACCGACGCTGGCTGCTGCATGAGGATGTACACCTGCAGTGCAATATAATCCGGTTTGGCTGTCACTGTAGTTTGTATTTAGTTCAGTTTCTGCCAGATCGCTGCTGATCAGCAGTAAGCGCTTCACACCTTGTGCTTCGGCTCTTTGAATGACCTCAGAGCGATCAGCATCAAATTGTGCACTGAATAAATTAACACCAATGTCAAAAAGTGCAGGCACTATTTATCCCGACGGACTCTGGTTTTTCTTCCGCTGCCTTCTTCACTCAGAAAAAATGAGTTTAAAGCTCCCCGTTCCAGAATATAGGTCTTTCCAGTTTTAGCATTAAAGGTTTCTTTGGAGACCTGGCGCCAGACCTGAGCATTTTCAAAGCTGAATATCTGTATACCAAAAGGCGTTGTGCTGATTTTTTTTAGTACCATGGGTATGCTGGATTGCAGTTTATCTTTTACTGCAGCTTTGTGCTCCAGCCCAAAATCATCTTCAGTCAGCACGGCCTGACCTGGCCTTGCGACTGCTGCTTTCGCTGCCCCTGCTTCTGGTGCTGCTACATGGGGTTGTAGCTGAATTTGATCAAAACAAGCCAAACGTTTCGTATCATCAGACAACTTCTTACAGGCTGTAAAGGCTGAATCTAAAGAACTGGCCATGCCTGAGTATGGCAGTACAACTAAACACAGAGGTAAAAGGTATTTCATCATCGGGCACTAAACTCCGTTGTCTGGTTCTTTATCGTCATCAGATTCTGAGACATAAAATCTGCTCAGCCATACACCCAGTTCGTACAACAAGCACATAGGGACAGCCAATAAGGTTTGGGATAACACGTCAGGTGGAGTCAACAACATACCAATAATAAAGGCGAACACAATGAAGTAAGGCCTTTTCTCCACCAGTTGCTGGCGCGTTACTGCTCCTGTCCATACTAATAACAATACAGCGACCGGAATTTCAAAAGATAAACCAAAAGCGAAAAAAAGTTTTAAAACAAAATCGAGATAGCTGCTGATATCTGTCGCTATGGTCACCCCTTCAGGTGCGACACTGGTGAAAAAACCAAAGACCAGAGGAAAGACAATGTAGTACGCAAAGGCGATACCGCAGTAGAACAACAAGGTACTGGAAATGACCAGCGGGGCGACCAGATGCTTTTCTTTTTGATACAAAGCCGGTGCAACAAATAACCAGATTTGCCACAGCATATAAGGCACTGTCAGACATAAAGCGACAATAAAGGTCAGTTTAAAAGGTGCAAAAAAAGGCGCTGCCACATCAGTGGCAATCATAGATGCTCCCGCAGGCAACACTGCCATCAGCGGGGATGCCATCAGGTGGTAGATATCAGCGGCAAAATAGGCCAAAGAAATAAACACCAGCAGCACAGCTACTACTGTATTTAACAGCCGGCGGCGCAATTCAATCAGGTGCCCTAACAGGCTGTTAGGATTTGTGGTTTTTGTCATCTGTCAGTATCGGGTCCGGTGCAATCGAAGGTGTAGAGGGGGCGGCTTCGGCTGGCTGTGCCTGAGGTGCAGTAGTTGTGCCCGGATAAGGATTAGTGACATCCGCTGCCGCCTGTCGTAGCTCAGTGATGGCCTGCATTTCTTCAGTCGTCAGATTCAGCAAGCCTTTTTCTTCGGCCTGCTTTAACTTGTCGTGCAGTTCCTGCACCCGTAATTCGTCGTTTAACTCCGCCTGCATTTGTTGGCCAAATTGTTTTACGCTGCGGACAAAACTACTGACACTGCGGATAGCACCAGGTAATCGCTCCGGGCCTAACACCAGCAGAGCAACTACGGCTATGACCACTAATTCCCAAAAGCTCATTTAGCGTTGTTCAGGAGTTTTAGGTTGTTCAGCGCTGGCGGGTGCCGTTTCTTTAACTTCAGCTTTTAATTGTGGCTGCTGAGCCTGAACAGCAGGTGTTACAGGGGCTGCAGGTTCTGCAGTATCTTCAGGGTCCTTAACGGAATTACGGAAACCTTTAATAGCTGAACCTAAATCTGCACCTATACCACGCAGACGCTTAGTGCCAAACAGCAGGACAATAATCACCAGGATGATCAATAACTGCCAAATACTAATGCCACCAAAACCCATATTATTCTCCTTCGGTTTTCAAACTGTGTAGGCGAACCTGTTGGTTCGTCAGTTAATTTTTAATACAAAACCCAGCGCAACCAGTGCCAGTCCCGCCGCTGTTATAGACCAGCCAGATGTCAGTAATAAGACAGCTGCTAATAAACTGCAACCTGCCAGCACTGCATTGACCAGCTTTTTGGTCTGTTGCTGTTGTTGTGCCTGTACTTGCTGCAACACAACTAACAATTGAGCTTGTTGTTTGGGCCCCTGCTGCAAATACTGATGCAATAAACCCGGCATTTCCGGCATTTTTTCCGCCCAAAATGGCAAATTCGCTTTTATTTCGCGCCATAAGGCCGCCGGCCCCATCTGCTGTTTGACCCAGTTTTCCAGAAATGGTTTGGCGGTTTGCCATAAATCCAATTGTGGATATAACTGACGTCCTAAGCCCTCAATATACAGCAGGGTTTTTTGTAACAATACCAGTTGTGGCTGAACCTGCATATTAAAACGACGGGCTGTATTAAACAGATTAAACAACACCTGACCAAAAGAGATGTCCTGCAGCGGTTTCTGGAATATAGGTTCACAGACGGTGCGAATGGCACTTTCAAATTCTTCGACACTGGTATCTGCTGGCACCCAGCCCGAATCAACATGCAATTGCGCCACTTTTAAGTAGTCGCGGTTAAAGAAAGCCACAAAGTTTTCTGCCAGATAGCGTTTATCTTCTTTGTTTAAGGTGCCCACTATACCGCAGTCAATGCCAATGTATTTTGGGTTCTGTGGCGTCTCAAAGGAGACAAAAATATTACCCGGATGCATATCGGCATGAAAAAAGCTGTCGCGAAATACCTGAGTAAAAAATACTTCTACGCCACGTTTGGCCAGTAGTTCCAGATTGGTGCCTTGGGCACGCAGTGCCGGTAAATCAGATACCGGAATACCATAAATCCGTTCCATCACCATGACGCCAGGCCTGCTGTGGTCGGCGTAAACATAAGGGATATAAAGGGAGTCTGAACCTTCAAAGTTACGTCTTAATTGAATGGCATTGGCCGCTTCGCGTTGTAAGTCCAGTTCATCCAGAATAGTTTTGCGATACTCAGCTACTACTTCTTTTGGACGTAATCTCTTGCCATCGGGCAGATAACGGGCCACTAAAGCAGCCAAAGCATCCATCAGTTCTAAATCCGCCAGAATTTGCGGTTTGATATCGGGCCGGATCACTTTAATGACGACGTCGGCCAGACTGCCGTCCGCTTGTTTGAGCTGAGCTGTATGCACCTGGGCAATAGAAGCAGATGCCAGCGGTGTCTCATCAAACTGTTCAAATAAGTCACTAATGTGCTGTAAGCCCAGTTGTCGAATAATCAGCTGCCTGGCCTGGTCGCCGGGAAAGGCTTCTACCTTGTCCTGTAACTTGGCCAATTCATCTACCCATTGTTCTGGGAACAAATCACGGCGGGTGGATAACATCTGACCAAACTTCACCCAAACCGGTCCCAGTTGCTGTAAGGCCAAACGTAACCGCTCGCCTTCGGTTTTATTCTGGTGCCTGTTTCTTAACCAAAACGCAGCGCTGCGGGCAGTACGGAAATACCAGGGTTGCCACTGGGATGGGATCAGTTGCTCCAGTCCGTACTGCAGCAAAGTTTTTAAAATGTGGTAAAAGCGGCGCAGACCCAAAATTACTCCTGCCTGAAGGCGTTGTGACGACTTAACAAATCCACGCGGGCTTGCAACTGACTGACATCGCGGCTGAACTGGTTCATTTCAGCCTGAGTTGGGCTTAATGCCAGTTCGTCCTGAGCCAGTTCTATAGTCGCTTGTTCCAGTTGCTGTAACTGAGTTTGGATATAAAGTTGTAGTTGTTTAATGGCTACGGCTACTTTATGCGCCAGAGCGTCCCCTAACCACAGGGATAATTGCTGTTCCCAGTCCGGATTCAGTTGTTGTAACAGAGCACTAAACTGCTGAGCTACCTGAAGATCACCTTCAATCTGCAGCTTGTCTTGCTTGATCAGGCGGGTCAACTGGCTGGGATCATTCAGCTTTTGCAAAGTGGCGAGGTCGGTCGCTATCACACAATCGACTTTTTCGTTGTGCTGATTCAGTAACAAGGTCTCTGCTGTAGCCGACAAAACAAAACGCCAGGGCAATTCCTGTAACTGCAAAGCCAGCTGTTTGCCTTGTACTTTTTGTAATAAAGCCGGAGATGCCGGGTCCATGGCCACTACTTTGTGCAGCACTTTTTCCAAAGTAGCGCAGATCAGTTGTGGCACTAAACTTAACATCAGAATTTATAACCTTTGTGCAGAGCGACTATGCCACCTGTCAGGTTGTGGTAGCTGACATGCTCAAAACCTGCGGTTTCCATCATCTGTTTCAGCGTATCCTGGTCCGGATGCATCCGGATGGACTCCGCCAGATACTGATAACTTTCTTTGTCGTTGGCCACCAGACCGCCTATAGCAGGGAGTAACTTAAAGGAATACAGGTCGTAGACTTTGCTCAGCCACTCGTATTCGGGTTTGGAAAACTCCAGCACCAGTAAGCGGCCACCAGGTTTTAGTACTCTGTACATAGAACGTAAAGCAGCGTCTTTGTCGGTCACATTACGCAGACCAAAACCTATGCTGATGATATCAAAGCTGTTGTCGGCAAAAGGCAAAGCTTCAGCATTGGCCTGCACATAGTCGATGTTATTGACTAAACCTAAGTCGCGTAACTTATCGCGGCCTACATTCAGCATAGACTCGTTAATATCGGCCAGAATCACTTTGCCGGTCGGGCCTACTCTTTTAGAAAACAGAGCCGTGATATCACCAGTGCCACCGGCTAAATCCAAGACCTGATGACCAGGCCGCACGCCGCTGCAGTCGATGGTGAATCTTTTCCACAGCCGGTGAATGCCCATAGACATCACATCATTCATCAGATCATATTTGGCCGCAACAGAATGGAATACATTGGCCACAAGCGAGACTTTTTCCGTTTGCTTTACGGTTTTGAAGCCAAAATGAGTGCTATCAGGTTGCTGGTCAGTCATAAAAAAGCCTTTGGCTGTTCGTGGTGAACTAAAGTGGCGCTAGTGTAAAAGATTCGGCGGCTTCCGCCAACTTATCCTGCAGTTTTATGCTGCTTTGTCTGTTTCAGATCAACTGACAACAAAGTCAAAAAAACTCTCGGCGTAACAATGGCCGTTCAGCATAATTTGCAGGTGGTGCTGGCCCGGGTAATGTTTGCGGGTGGTTAAGTCGATAAAAGTGTGACGGCGCTCGAACTGAAGATTCTGCCCTGTCCAGGCTTTGTTACTTAACTGAAATACTTTGTAATTTAACTGGCCGGATTTTTTCCGGTAACCAATTTTGTATTCCAGCCTTAGATTGGCTTCCAGTTGCTGTGGGCCTGCCAGTTCGATTGCAAAATGCAAAGGTTGTTGCGCTGAAACTCTGGTGTTCAGCATCTTCAACTGCAGCTGTAAAGGCAATTGTTGTAAGCCAAACAGACTCAGGGCCCGGGGATGCCCTTGTTTGAGTAGTCCTCTTAACGCATGTTTGATGATCCAGTCGGTGATTTTATGCTGCCCAAACCAGTGGTGTGCTAGTTCCAGCACCAGTTCAGGATGATCTTTGCTGATATCGTTTAAATGGTTTGCCACACTGCGCTGCACATAAGGTTGTGGATCTGTTTTCAGTTGTTCCAGAATAGGCACTAAAGGGCTTGGGTCTTTTTTGAAGTTTTTCAGTGCCATGCCCCAGGGCAAACGGGGCCGGGCACCTTCACTGGCTAATCGGCGCAAATGCAGATTGTCAGAGCCAGCCCAGGCCTTCATTTGATTCAATGTAAGTTCGGGGTGGCGCTGGAAAAAAGGCCGGATGGCAAACTCGCCAGTAGAAAAACAGGTGAAGTGAGCCAAAGCCTTAAAAGAAGTGTGCGGGTCGTCCAGTCCATAGACTTCAACATAGTCGGCAAACACAAAACCCTGCAGACCGGAAAAATGACTACTGACAGGAATTAACACGGCGATAGCATCTTCGTACGCTAAATTCAGACTGCAGTTTAAAGCCTGACTGATGCGACGAACTCTGGCTTTGAGTTCCAATTGGTCCCAGTCAGAGCCCTGAGTGCGCTGCAGAAATTGTTGAGAATCAAAAGCAGGAGAGTGGTGCTGGCATAACGTGGCCAGCTGCTGCAAAAATGCCGTGTTAAATACGTCTTTCAGCAAGCTGGCCATAATTAATTGGCCAGCATCAGCTCGGTTGCGACCTGATTACGGCCACGCACTTTGGCCTCAAGCAAGACTTTACTGCTGCGGGATAAAAACTGGTGCCAGTTTTCTGCGGTATTGTAGATGCTGACGCCTAAAGAAATAGTGATTTTGGGTAAAGTTTTTTTGCTTTTTGCTGAGACAAAGCGCAATTTTTCTACCCCTTTACGCACTTGTTCCGCTATTTCCCCGGCAGTACGTAAATCCACATCAGGTAATAAAATCAGGAACTCTTCACCACCGGAGCGCACAGGTAATCCGCTTTCCTGCACATAACTGGCAATTTTCCGGGCGACTTTGCTTAAGATTACATCACCGACACCAAAACCATAGTCCTGATTAAATTGGGAAAAATGATCTAAATTCACAGCTATGGCTGCAATACGGCGTCCCGGATTTTCAGTTAACCATAAATCCAGATGTTCCTGCATCGCCAGTCTGTTGTACAAGCCGGTCAGAGGATCCAATTGACGCTCTTTTTTCAGATGATCCAGCTCAGAGCGCAGTGCATGGCATTGTTCGTTAGAAAAATCGAGTTGGTCTTTGAGTTTCTGCTGACTGGCTTTGATCGCATAAGTTGCGCTGATGACTTTATTGACACTGTCGCGGCTGCGGTTGGCATTATTTGGATCTAAACCCAACAGCGCCTGATCCAACACGTCGATGTAGTGTTGCACTGCTTCGCTGGCAATATCTGTGGTGCCAGATAATTTGCCCAGCATAGTAGTGACCTGACGGGTCAGCTCTTCCTGGCGCTGGTGCTGTGGGCTCAACCATTGGCTATACAGCTCTGCCAGCACAAAATCGTCGAAGTTACTTTGAACCGCAAGCTTTTGCTCTATGGCCTGACATAATCCGTCATTTTGACCATTGATATATTCATAAATCACTGTGTAATTGACCGGATGGGCTGCCAAACGATGCCGCTGCAAAAAAGCGGCGGTCAGCGCTGCCTTTTCACTTGCCTGCTCGATTGAGTCCTGATATTTCATGCCAAACACAACTCCACTAAATACAACTGCTAATTTAGCCTTCAAAACCTAATGTTACGCGAAACTTACACAGAGGCAAGCAGGCTGATGTTGTTAAGCTGACATATCTATTAGAAAAAGTCTGCATCTTCAGCTTTATTAATGACTTATTTTTTATGTTTTTTTTCTGATCGGCTAAAAAAGCTCAGATTGGCGGTTAAAAAACGACTTTTTCAGCTGTTCTGCATGAATTATTGCGGCCAGTATCCAAAAAGCGAAGCCCGGTGTGCTGGTTGTCAACACTGAACAGAGTAGAATCAGGAAAAACACCAGGGAGAAAAAGAATGCGTCAGAACATCATATTTTTCTGTGTTGCCTTGTTTGTCACAGGCTGCAGCAGTCAATCAAGCAAATCAGCAGATTTTGATCAGTTTGCCAATCAGCTGTGGCAGTCTGAAAAAGACTTACATAACCGCAGTAAAACCAGTTTACCTGATATGTCAGCAGCAACGCTGGCGGCTCAGGCTAAACAAAGACAACAGTGGCTGGACAAATTGCAGCAAGTGGATCTTTCTGCATTGACTGAACAACAGCAAATTAACCATGCCATTTTAAGCTACAGCCTGAAAGACGCGATCTCAGAATATAAATATGGGGCGCATATGATGCCCTTGACCGCTGAATCGGGTTTCCACAGTGATTTGGCTTTTATGGTGTCCGGTACTGAATTTAAAAAGGTTCAGGATTATCAGGATTATCTGAAAAAGTTAACTACTATCCCAGTCTATATGCAGCAGCAAACGGACTGGATGAAGCAAGGTTTAGCCAGCGGTATGACTCAGCCCAAAGCTGTGTTAACAGGTTTTGATAAAGGCATTCTGGCCTTCATTACCCCAAGTCCGGAGCAGAATGTGTTTTATCAGCCCTTCAGCAAACAACCTGATTTTGTGGATGACCATGAATGGGCCAGTTTACAGCAACAGGCAAAGCAGATTGTGGAGCAGCAGATTAATCCTGCATATCAGGCATTTTATCAATTTATGCAGCAGCAGTATTTGCCAGGGGCAAGAGACAGTGTTGGCGCCAGTGAATGGCCTGCTGGCCGTGAGTACTATCAGAACAGACTTGAGCATTACACTACCTTAAAACTCACGCCTGAACAGGTGCACCAGACAGGGTTGGAAGAAGTTGCCCGTATTCGTGCTGAAATGCAGGACATCATCAAAGCTGTTGGATTTCAAGGTAGTTTTGCGGAGTTTATTCAGTTCTTGCGTTCAGACCCGCAGTTTTATGCCAAAAGCGCCACCGAGTTATTAAAAGAAGCATCTTTTATTGCGAAAAAAGTAGATGCAGAGTTACCCAAGTATTTCAAAACTTTACCGCGAACTCCTTATGGAGTGGCTCCTGTTCCGGCAGAAATAGCCCCCAAATATACTTCAGGTCGTTATGCCGGCACCAACAGGGATGACAGAGCGGGGTTTTATTGGGTCAATACCTATGCTTTGGACCGTCGCCCTTTGTATGAGCTGGAAGCTTTAACTTTACACGAGGCTGTACCAGGCCATCACTTACAAATCTCATTGGCTCGTGAGCAGGCTTCGTTACCTGAATACCGGCGTAATTTTTATACTTCAGCCTTTGGTGAAGGTTGGGGGCTGTATTCAGAGTATCTGGGTATCGAAATGGGATTTTATCAGGACCCCTACAGTGATTTTGGCCGTCTGACTTATGAGATGTGGCGTGCGGCACGTTTAGTGGTGGATACAGGTATTCATACCATGGGCTGGAGCCGTCAGCAGGCTATTGATTTTCTGGCCAGTAATACCGCCTTGTCGATGCACAATGTGACGACCGAAATTGATCGTTACATCAGTTGGCCTGCTCAGGCTTTATCTTATAAGTTGGGTGAACTGACGATTAAAAAACTGCGTAAAGAAGCGCAGACCCGGTTGGGATCAAAGTTTGATCTGCGGGAGTTCCATGAGGTAGTTCTTGGCAATGGCAGTGTGCCTTTATCTATTTTGGAGCAGCAAGTCAGCAACTACATTCAGCAGAAAAAAAGCTCTTAACATGTGTTGAAACGGGGGACCGTTTTTCTTGTGATTCTGTCATAGGATTCTGCCCCCGGCTCTGTTAAAGTGCCGCAGTTTTTTGAGTGATACCGGGCAGGAAAAAGGAGTGATGTGTCGATGTGGATCTTGTTAGTACTGCTGGCCGTGGCACCTATTATCTTTTTGGCTTTGAAGTTGGATCAGCTGGGCAAAATGCAAAACAGATTAAAAGTGCAGTTGCATTTTGCCGAGCAGCAGTCTGTGCAATTAGAGCATCTGGCTTTTTGGTTAGCTGAGGAACAAAGTCAGCAGCTGCTGGCTAAAGTCCATCAGGCTGGACGCACACAAACGAAAGCACCGGTCTGGTATCTGCACACTGAACTTTTATGTAAAGCTATTCCGGTTTTATGTAAAGAACAGGCCAATCAGAACATGTTGCCGCGTCAGGCTGTAGCTAAGTTTTTGAAGCAACAAAATCAGTTAAGTTTTAATGAGATGGAGAACTTTATCCGCCATCATTCTGCTTTGACTGAACTCTGGCAAAGTAACACCCTGACGTCCTATCTGAAATTATGCCAGCGTGCGGTTGAAATGTTACAGGACTACCAGCCTGTCAATGCGGATCGTTTAGCAGGCTGAATGGTGGTGGGGTATGCGACTTAATCGCGCAGGAATACTTTGGGTGCTGTATTTATTTGGCCATCTTCGTCAATGCTGGCCATCTTTTGACCTGCCTTGAGTACGGCAACCCGCTGGTGCTCCTGTTGTCTGACAAAAGACAGCTCGTAGCCAAAACGTTGTAATTCAGACACGGAAAACTTCTGAGCCATACTAAGCATTTCCCAGAAATAATTTAAGTCCCGAGCTTCACGTCGTCTCTCCTGCTTCATCTATGTACCCCTTGTCTTGACTCATTTTTATTATGTGTTGCCATTCGGCCGGGCTGACCGGCATTACAGATAATCTGTTGCCTTTTTTCACCAGTGGTAATTGCTCTAGCTTAGTTGACTGTTTGAGTTTGTCGAGCGACAAAAGTGCAGGGAATTTCTCTACAAACTGCAGATCCACTGCAACCCATGGCGCTTTGACGCCAGTTGATTTTGTATCAAAATAAGGACTTAAGGAGTTAAACTGACTGGGATCCGGATAGCTGCTTTGTACCACTTTGGCCACACCTGCAATACCAATGTCTTTGCAGCTGGAGTGGTAAATAAACACCAGATCACCGATTTTTACCTGATCCCGTAAAAAGTTACGCGCCTGATAATTCCGCACTCCTTCCCAGACTATGGCTTTGTCCGGAGCTTTAGCAAAATCATCAATACTGCATTCGTCAGGTTCGGTTTTAAAAAGCCAGTAATTCATTGCAAATCCTCTATCCAGGCATGGAAACCGACTGTAGCACAGAGAAAAATCCAGATCGTACAGAATGGAATAAAAAAATTATTGTATAAGTTTTGACCTTTACTTTTGGGGAACTGTTGCTTAGGCTGAATTTGTTACTAATTTTATTACAGGAGTTCAATGATGAAAATAATGCATGGATTAGTTGTTGTATCTGTTCTGTTTATTACTGCGGGTTGTGCAAAATCTTATACTCAGGA